>JBNAKO010000086.1:0-24704 GCA_049706495.1 Methanosarcina sp.
AAGAGAAGCTCACCCCCGCCGTCCCCAGCGCGCAGATACTGCAGTTATTCGTTACAGATATAATATGGCTTCTTTTTCTGTAGAAGATCGAGCCCGCCCGGGCCCAAGCAGGCGGAGCATTGAAATTTCAAAGGTTTCCAGGGAAGCTTTTGAGCCTGTAATTATGGCCGAACTTTTCCCGAAGACTGCAATTGATATTTTTGTAGAAGTTCTTCAGGCTGATGCAGGCACAAGGACAGCAGCAATTAATGCTTCAAGCATAGCCCTTGCAGATGCAGGAATTCCTATGAAGGGCCTTATTACCTCCTGTGCCTTCGGAAAAGTTGACGGGCAGATAGTACTTGACCTTAACAAGGAAGAAGATAACTATGGGGAAGCTGATTTTCCTGTTGCAATGACCCAGGATGGGGAAATTACCCTGCTTCAGATGGATGGGCATCTTACCTCTGAAGAAATTAAAAAAGGCCTTGAGCTTGTTAAGAAAGGATGCAGGGAAATTCTTGAAATCCAGCAAACAGTCTTGAGAAAGAAATTTGAAACTCCTGTGGAAGAAGAGCCTGAGGAAAAGGCCGAAGAGATCCCCATAGAGGCTGTAGATGAAAGTGAAATAATTGAAGAAGAACCTGCAGTAGATTTTGCTGTGGAAGCTGCCCTTGTAGAAAAGACACTTGAAGAATCGGGTGAGCTTGAAGAGGTATCCGGGGAAGCCGGAGATATTTCCACTCCTGCTGAAACACTTTCAGACTCTGAAGAACTCGAAGAAATAATCAAAGAAGCTGAGGCTTTACCTTTAGAAGAAGAAACTTTAGAAGAACTGGTTGAAGCTGAAATCGAAGAAGAAGCTGAAGAAGAAGCCTTTGAAGATGAGGCAGAATTCGAAGCGTCCTTCGAAGCCTCTTTTGAGGAAGTTTCTGAACCTGAAGAATCCGAACTATATAATGAGGATGAGTCAGAAAAAGAAGCTGTACTGTGCGAAGTAGTGGAAGAAGAAATAGAAACCGAGTCAGAACCTGATTTTGAGCTTGCAGAGTCCTCCGACGAAAATCTTCAGGCTGAAGAAACAGGCCTTGAAGAAATTATCCCTCAGGAAACTTCGGAATCCGAACCAGAACCAGAGCCAGAACCAGAACCCACTCCTGAGACAGGGGAAGTTTTTTCGGAAGAAATGATAGAGGCAATGGAAACTGAGGAAACCGAAAGAATTGAAGCAGAGGAAGAACCTCAAAAACCTGAAGAAAAAGAGATTGAGGCAGAAGAAGCGGAAAAAACCGAAGAGATATCTGAAACAATTGAAGAAATCGAGCCCCAGGAAGAGCAAAAAGAGCTTGAAGAAGAACCTGAAGCAAAATCCGAAGGGCCCTGGAAAGTGGTAAAAGACCCATCTGAGTCCGGAAGCAGAGGTGAAAATTAATGAGTGGAATTATTGCTACGCTTAAAAAAGATTATATTTATAGCCTTATGGTTAAAGGAAAGCGTCAGGACGGGCGTGGGTTTAAGGATTTCAGGGATATTAAGCTCGAAACCAATATTATCGCCAAAGCTGAAGGTTCTGCAAAAGTAACTCTTGGGGATACTCAGGTCCTTGTTGGAGTAAAACTTCAAACAGGTACTCCTTTCCCGGATTCTCAGGATGAAGGAGTAATTATTACAAATCTTGAACTTAATCCCATAGCTTCTCCTGAATTTGAACCGGGCCCACCCAGAGAAGAAGCAATCGAAATGGCAAGGGTGGTAGACCGCGGGATCCGCGAGTCAGGCGCAATTGATATAAAGAAGCTTTGCATAACGGAAGGAGAATCCGTCTGGATTGTCTTTATAGATGTCCATATCCTCAATGATGACGGGAATCTTATTGATGCCTCCTGTCTTGCTGCAATAGCAGCTCTTATGACTACAATGGTCCCGAATTCCCAGCATGGCCTTGGGGAAGACGTGCCTCTTGCAATGAAGGAAATTCCGGTCGGAGTTACTCTTGCTAAAATCGGCTCAAAACTGATGGTTGACCCTTCCCGTGATGAAGAGGCAATCTGCGAAACAAAATTAACTGTTGTCTCAAGCTCGGACGGGTCAGTTGCCGGCATGCAAAAAATGGGGCCTGCACCTTTTACTGAGACCGAAGTCCTTGAAGCAATCGACCTTGCCCGGGAAAAGGCAAATGAATTAAGAGAACTTTACCTTGAAGGGCTCAGAAAACAGGAATAAAAGGAAATAGGAATAAGGGAAGATAGGAATAAATTTTATAAAATAAAAAGAAACGGATTACAAATTTAAAATATAAATTAATAAATAAAATTTAGGAATATAATCCCAAACAGAATTAGTTCCTTTGATTAATTAAATATAAATATTAAATGCCAGTATTACGGTCTAAGCGCATATGCAGAAAGTAGTCAACAGAGCCAGAGAATCCTGGGACTGGGAACTGACGCATAAGTCACTGGTTCTGAAGAAAAATTACTCTGAACTACATTTACATTTAAGGAGTTTATAACGATGGCAAAAAAGTTTACTAAGAAAGGAAGAATTTCCAGATCCGCAGGCAGGTTCGGTCCAAGATATGGAAGAAAGGACAGAAAACTTGTTGCAGACCTGGAAGAACGCATGCGAGCCCCGCATGTATGTACCAAATGTGCTCGTCCGACCGTAAAGAGGATCGGAACAGGAATCTGGAAATGCAGCAAATGCGGACACACCTTTGCCGGCGGAACCTATATCCCCTTCACCAGTGTCGGCCAGACTCTCTTACGCACGATGAAGAATGTTGCTGAAGCAAAATAAAATCTAAGGTTGTGGTTGTATGGGTTATAAATGCACTCGCTGTAAGCAGAAAGTGGAAATCGACTATGAGTACACAGGTATCAGATGTCCCTACTGCGGACACAGGATCCTGGTAAAAGAACGTCCTACAACCATTAAACGCATTAACGCCGAATAAAGAGTATTTATGAGTAAAAAAGTATTTAAAAGAATATTTATTATTCCTGATTGTTTTTAATCACGCTTAAATATTTTTCATTACTCTTGAGTATTCCGGCTAATAAGAAAATAAGAAGTGTTAGATTAAGAGTGGGCTGAACACAAGCCCTTCTGTCTAATAGTTCAATGTGTAGGACAATAACAATTCTTGCTTTTTTTCTTTCTTAGCACATTCAATATTTTATAATATCTTTAAGCGTTTCCTGATCCATAATATTTTATGGAATTTGATGGAATCTTATGGTATTACGCAAATATCCATAACGTAGCAGATACTTGTAATATTGCGCAGTTTTTCTTAACCTTTATTTTTCTTAATTTTTATTTTTTAATCCTTATTTTTCTTAATTTTTATTTTCAGGATTTATTCCTAATTAATCTTAATTTTTTCCTGACCTTCTTCTGATTTTTTCCTTGTTCATAAAATTTTTAATATTTTTAATGCCCTTAATATCCTTAACATTGCCTTTTAGCGTTAAAATTAGCTCTGGCCACACTAGACAGATAGATTTTTTTAATATAGAGATTATAATTTGATATATTCGGGGATAAAATGGACGAAAAAATGCGAACCGGAAAATCGGATAACTTGAAAAAGATAATAATTGTCGGTTTGATTTTTGCTTTTATAATCGCAATTATAGTGCTCTTTCTGCCTGAACGTTTGCCTGGACCTCAACCTGAGCCAGCAGGGAAAATAGTATATGTAAGCAGCAATGGAACCGGAGATTTCAATTGCGACGGCACTGATGACCAGGTAGAAATAAATGAGGCTCTGGCTTATGCGGCAGAAAACCCGGATCTTACAACCATTCATTTGCAAGGCAATAGTACATATGTAATCTCGGATACCATTTTAATCGGGAGCAACACAATTCTTGAAGGGGATTCCAAAGCTGACTCCGCGGCAATCCTTAAACTTGAAGATGAAGCAGACTGGCCTCTAGAAAAACCCTTAATCACACAATTAGCCAGCTCAGGAAACAGCAACATCATTATAAGAGGCTTTGAAATTGATGGAAATCATGACAATAATACGGACAGGGCAAGAGGAAAAGGATATTACAATTTGATTGATTTCCTTGATTCGGATAATATAAAAGTCTATGACATGTACATGCACGACAGCCACGGAGACGGCCTGCAGACCACTCGATGCTCAAACATCCAGTTTTACAACAACACTGTATACAAATTAGGCCATGATGCCCTTTATGCTATATACTCTCTAAATGTTGAAGCCTGGGACAATAAAATAACCTGCAGGACAAACAGCGGCCTTAGAGTTTATAATACAAACCACGTAAAATTCTACAACAACACCATCAACTCCGAAGGAGAAGGCGGAGCAGGAATCCAGGTCCAGAAAGACGGAGCATCCGCAGTTATGGATGACATTGAAATCTACAACAACCTTATTTATGAGACAAATTCCGCAGGCATCTGGGTTACAGGCTACGGTTCCAGGTACGACAAAGATACCGCAAAAGATGTCCATATTTATGATAACAAATTGTATAAGACAGGCATTTACCAGGGTTCGGAAGGAGCGGGCGGGATAGTCCTCAACGGCTTCCAGAATACTCTCATAGAGAACAACTTCATAAACGAATGCCACGGTGCAGGTATAGCCCATAAAACGATTAACGGCTTTAAAGCCCCAGAATCAGGCTACACAACTCTTGTAAAAAATAATATAATAATTAATACCGAGTCCAGCCAGGCAGGCGGAAAAGGATATGGAATCCTGAATAAGCTAAACAGAACCCATTCCTTTATCCTGGAGAACAACTGCCTCTCAAATAATGTAGCCGGGGATTATATGTACGCAAATTCCACAACTGATGTTAATGTCGAAAAAGGGTATGTGGAAAAGGTAATGGAGAATGAAGCCCTGAGGAAAGAGTTCCCCTGGCGTAGAGCCCTGTCAGCGGGGCCAAAATGACTTTAAAATAATCTCATGAAATAAGGTAAGATTCCTGATATTCCTTATTTTGATCAAAAAAGTTAGATTTTATATGACACATTATCTCATTGAATTTAGATTTCATGGAAGTGCAAAATATGAAATAAGAAAGCAAATTCATGAAATTAAATTGTAGATTTGAATTAAAATCTAAAAGAGCAATCGCTCATATTACTTTGATAGGTCCATTTAGTACAGATAATGAAATAAAACTAATTAGATATTTCAATCATTTATGTTCTAAAAATTCTCTAATGAATTTTGAGATTTATGCGATTGGTACATTTGACAATATTAAAGTCGTGTATTTTAATGTCAATCCAAGTAGAGAAATGAATGAATTCAGATGGGCTCTTGCTCGAAAACTTAAATCATATTGTCAGTTTAGTCAATATGATTATGAAAGAGAATATAAATTTCATGCAACAATAGCTATGAAATTGCCGGATGAAAAATTTATAGATATAAAAGATTTTCTTAAAAGAAAAGGCAAATTAAATTTTGATGTGACTATTATAAAGATTTTTTAAATATCTAATAATTATTAAATGACATTAAAATCAAAATAAGTACTATAATCCAATTTTTAAATTTTGATTTAAATTAAAAGTTTTTTTGCAATTTTAAGATTATTTTGAGCCATTGCACGTTCGTAAGGATATTTTTCTACTGTAAATCCTTTTAAAGTATTTTCGAAAGCATTAATAGCTTTTTTAGCATTAATCTCTTTATCTCTAACTTCAACCAAAGTACAATATGCGTATCCAAGGTTGTTTTGAGCCATTGCATATTTATAGGGGTATTTCTCAAGGGTAAATATATCTAAAGCTTTTTGGCACGCTTTAATTGCATTTTGAGCATTAGTTTCCTTATCTTTGACTTCAGCTAAACTACAGTATGCGTTACCAAGATTAGTTTGTATATTCGCAAAGATAATTGGATATCTCTCAACTGTATATACTTCTAAAGCTTTTTTATGGGCGCTAATAGCATTTCGGGCATTAATTTCCTTATCTTTAACTTCAGCTAAAGTACAATATGCGTACCCAAGATTGTTTTGGACTCCGGCATATTCGTAGGGATATCTCTCGACTGTAAATACTTCTAGAGTTTTTTGGTAATAATTAATAGCGTTTTGTAAATTAGTCTCCTTATTATTAAACTCAGCTAAAGCCTCATATGTAATTCCAAGTTTATTTTGAGTTTTTGCATATTCGTAAGGATATCTCTCAACTGAAAAAACTTCTAATGCTTTTTGGTAAAAGTAAATAGCGTTTTCAGTATTAATTTCTTTGTCCTTAACCTTAGCCAAATTTCCGTATACATTTCCAAGATTTGTTTGGATCATTGCATAGTCGAGAGGATATTTCTCAATTGTGTATATGTTTAGAGCTTCTTGGTAAGCATTAACTGCATTTTGCGCATTAATTTCTCTATTATTTAACTCGGCCAAAGTAGAATATGCATTCCCAAGATTGTTTTGAGTCATTGCATAATTAAGTGGATATCTATCAAGTGTAAATACTTCTAGAGCTTTTAGACATGCACCAATAGCATTTTGTGCATTTATTTCCTTATCTTTAACCTCAGCCAAAGATACATATTCGCTTCCTAAATTGTTTTGAATTTTTGCATATTCGTAAGGATATTTTTCTACTGTAAATACTTTTAAAGCTTTTTTATAGGCATTAACAGTATTTACAGTATTATTTTCTCTATTATTTAACTCGGCCAAAGTAGAATATGCATTCCCAAGATTGTTTTGAGTCATTGCATAATTGAGTGGATATTTATCAAGTGTAAATACATCTAAAGCATTTTTGCTGGCATCAATAGCATGTTGGGCATTGGTTTCTCTATCTCTAACCTCAGCTAAATGTACATATGCATTTCCAAGATAATTTTGAGTCATTGCATATTCGTACGGATGTTTCTCAAGTGTGTATATTTCCAAAGCCTTTTTGTGTGCATTAATAGATTTTTGAGAATTAGTTTCCTTATCCCTAACGCTAGCCAAAGTATAATATGCACATCCAAGATTATTTTGGGTTTTTGCATATTCGTAAGGATATCTCCCAGCTGTAAACACATCTAGAGCTTTTTGGCATGCATCAATAGCATTCTGAGTGTTAGCTTCTCTATTTTCAGTCTCAGCTAAATGTACATATGCGTTTCCAAGATTAGCTTGAGCCATCGCGTATTTGTAACTATATTTATTATACGACATTTCAAGGATCTTGTTATTTTCCTCAATTACTTCTTCAAACTGGCCTTTTTTCAAAAAGTTATTTGCTTGATCGAAATGGTAATCAATTTCTTCTTTTTCGTCATGCTTATCATAATATGACTGAAAGACAAAAAATGAGATTAATAATAGAAAAATTCCTACAATTATAGGTGCAATGTAATTTTCATTTAAATTCTTTTTCCACATACTTCTAATTTTTAGATTTCTTTTTGCTTAAAAGTATTACTAAATAGTTTATTATTAGAAAAATTAAAAAATCTTTCAAAATTATGAATTAAAGAAAATTTTAAGTATCATATATTGAAGAAAATATAAGTATAAAAAAGCTTATTTTTAAAATAATTTTAGAAAATCAAATTGTGAGCTACCATTTCATCCTAAAGGATGATATATGCTTTGGCCACCTGCGCCATTCTAGGAGAGTAGGTAAGTGTATTTTAAAGAGGTTTCTGAGAAAAAAATTACGCTGTAAGCTTTTATTGTTTGGAATCATGAAACATTCCATTATAAAGAAAAAATGGGAAAAGTTTTAAACAAATCTGAAAAGAGACGAGGGTTCACTTCATCCCTTCAAGGATGGGATATTCGTGACTCTTGACGTTCCCGATGTAATGAATTCTCAAAAAGATTTCATAAGGAAGTAGATATTTTACTCAATAATGGAGTGTACTTGCGATATAAATGGAATACATGACATCTACATGATAATCTTCCTACTCACAAAAAAACTCAGATAACATCTAGTGGGACTGCATTATCCCCTTTTATCTACGGTGACAGAATAATTTATTATATTTCTCACGATGGAGAACAGGATGTATAAATGTAGAAGGAAAAAATATTCATACTTACACTTATGATGAAATATTAAAAAAGAAAAGAGACTTTATAGAACAATACGATATTTTCTCTTAATATCTAAAGAATAACTTTGAGCCAGCTAGTTCTTAATTATCTGTTGATTAAAGTTGACGAATATACGTACCAGAAGAATTTTTATGGCAAAAAATAAAAATCAGCATATTGTTCCACAACATTATTTGAGAGGCTTTTCGAAGGATCGAGATAATAAATGCAAGAATGCAGAAAAAAGAATTTGTCGTTACAACATAAGAAAACCTGTTAAACCTTACGCTGCAATAAAAAACACATGTATATACAGTTACTTCTACGTAACAGAAGACGGTTTCAATAAAGTCGACGAAGTCATTAAATCTTTTGAGGATATACACGCGCCTATATTAGATGAATTAATAAATAAACAGGAATTACCGTTGGATTTCGACAAAATAGGAGTTTTGTATACATTTATCATGTTGCTGCACACGAGAACAAAAAGCGCTCGTGAGCATGCGATGGAGATAGAAAAAAGCATATACACAGAAGAAGCTCAAGAGATGCTTAAAAAACTTGGTTATCCTAATCACATCGCTAAAGTAGCCATTGATCCATTGGAAGCCCAATTTAATATGATGAAACCTTCTATACTTAGTTCATACGCACTTGATGATCTAAGTCAAGTGTTGCTTATAAATGAGAGCCAAAAAAAATTTATAACTAGTGATAATCCCGTCGTATTTTACAATTATAAGATGACTAAAAATAAGTGTCTAATTGATGCAAAATGCAGTGGGCTGATGATATTTTGCCCATTAACTGAAAACTTGCTTCTTCTATTATTTGACGGAAATTTATATGATGTACATATGGACACACCAACCACCGTTCGATTAAAGGAAGAGACTGATATTGATTCAATAAACAAATTACAATTGCTGAAATGTTATGAAGAAATCTATTGTTATGACGAGAATGAGCTTGAATATATAAAAGAACTCCATAGAAACGTGAAAGATCAGACATCAAATTTAATAGATATCAGTTATAGAATTAAACTTTCTTTTCTTAAGCTAAATGACAAAAACAACAGAAGGTATAAAGCTATTATAAGACACTATAAGAAAAATAATATCCCACTTTTTGTAACTAGGAATACTCTTTTAGCCTTCAAAAAATAACTGGTGTCTCGTAAACAGCAAAAAGTTTTATAATCAATTGAAATTCTTGGAATCATTAAATCTTTGAGCATTTAAATACACTAGCTTTACGTAGCATCATTTCATACATGCTAATATGAAGGCTGTACCTAATGGGGTTATCTTGAAACTAGAATGCTGTATGATTGGGGGAGTTGTTTTCTTAATCATAGAGTTTACTTGTGTACGAAGATCATTTACATCGTTGTCTCGTATACATTGGACTCTTTGTAGATTATTCAGACTTAATTCAGTTTCTACATTTGAAGCACGTACATTTTCTTTAATATGAAAAAAATCTACTGAATATGCTATAAAAGGTTTGGTTTGATTTATCTTATTTATCTTAATTGTAGTTTCATAAATATATTTTAGTATTTTTGCATCTAAAGCCGTCATATTTTTTATAATTTCTATAAACGCATATCTAATTTCCAAATTGAATTTTGGATCTAAGCTGTTTGCAATCAGTCTACACCAAATGTCTTGTAATTCATCATTTTCTTCTAAACAAGCTTGCTCCAGTATTGGTATTGCAAGTTTTGGGGGAATTGCTCTTGTGTCTGTTATTCCTCTTTGATCGAGAATTCTATTGACCTCATCCACCATCCTTAATTTGCGTTTCCACCGCATGAAATTTAGTTTATCTCCGATTATTCCTACAGCTTCTGTAAGCGGTTCATTTAAAACTTTTGCGAAAAATCCTCCCATTTTTTCTATAGATCCAACTGAAGCTGTACTGAATTCAGCAGTCGATGTCACAGCTTTTGCTATTTCTTCAAGTTCAGACATAAGGAGAATTTAACCTTCATTACATTAAATATTTCTTTCTTTTTTATCCAAATTTTCTCAATTTTCAACATACAATTCTTTTAGGGACATTCAATATAAGGAATTTTAATAGCTTAAATTAATAATTTACATGAAAGGCTTTTATATTTTTGTTATAATATGCTTATTGTGGGGAAGAATATTGGATTGGTAAAGGATTTTTTCCAGCTTTCTTGAGGTTCCGTCAAATCTATAAAAAATAAAGATTATTTCCAGCTACTAGTGAACCTGCAAAATGACTATCCATCGCAGACTTGAAAGTATAATAAATTTCATGGAGAGGTGAAATCTAAATGAGTCACCGATTTCCTTCAAAAAAGAGAGGCCAGAAACCAAAATTCGATCATGAAAAAATCGAAGAACTGCTGAGAGCATGGGAGAAACCCGTTAAGATTATGCTTCTTTTGGGTTGTTCTTATGGGGTTTTAAGATATGTACGAAAGAAAATGGGAAGAAAGAAAGTATAATCTTGAAAAAAAATCATTTATATTCGATAAAAATAGGATTTAAATATTATTTGTAAAAATAATCGCTGTAAAACATTTTCATTAAATTTATTATAAAATTTTTAGGTCTTAAACTGTATATTTTCATTTGAAATAAATATATTGAAATATTCTATCCGAAAAGGAATTCTGAGTGAATCTATACGGGTAGAACACTATAGGAATTTCTCGTTTTTCAAGAAATTGATTTTTATTTTTACTACTTTGCTTTTTGTTATTTTGTTAGGCGAAATTTAAAATTCTATTGTGCATAACTTTCACAAATGGGTTATGTTTTTTCGATCTATATTTCTATATTCTCAAAAATTTATGGGAAAGGTAAAATTCAAACTATTTAATTCAGGTGGAGCGAAAGTGAAAAATACTCTTACCTTGTCATGGGGAGTATGCTAATTACTTCTTCCCGTAAGCCTTCTGCAAGGACAAAGACGCTTTGCAAATTGCTTTCACGCTTTTTTAAGGCCAGCAGATGCATTGTGCGCGGAAAAATGAGTGTACAGGACCTTGCCGAGATTTCTGAGGGCGAAACTTTCATTATTATAGGGGAGTACCACGGAAATCCGGGGGAACTGAACTTTTACGATGCAAACGGAAAACTTCTTTTTTCCCTCAGGTTTTCAGACTCGTACTCTAAAGAATTGGATTCTTACTGGTTCCAGGATGTAAAACCTTTTCTTACAGGCGAGGGAGAAATTGCAGACGCCTTTGAGGCTTTTTTCCATTTTGAGAGACTTGAAAAGGATAAACTTGACCGGCTTGCTGCAGGCTCTACCTTAATAGTTGTAGGCGAGAAAGAAATCGATTTTATGGGAAGCGGAAAGCCACTTTTTAAATTAAACACTAAAGGATTTAAAAAATATTAATCCAGAAAAATTAATTCAGGCAAAATATCAGTTCAAACAAGTAATTAATTCAAAAATATTAATTCCACAATCCTCGATCCCAAAAATTTTTCCAAAAATGTTTCCAGGAGAGATTTTTTGAAACTTAGCGCAGAATTCATTTTTGAAACCAAAAATGCAGAAATAATGTACAGGGCTCTTTTGCCAGAGCTTGGCGATAATTTTTCAGAGAGGTCAGTGATAGCCCTTCGCCTTAAGGATACGGATAAGCTGGTATTGACTGTAGATGCAGAAGATGTAGTTTCCCTTCGATCTGCACTTAACACGTGGTTCAGGCTCATTCAAATCACGCAGGAAGTTCTTGAAGTAACGCCTTAAGTCAAATAAACATAAATAAATATTACAGGTCATTTTTAAGGTCATTTTTAAGATCATTTTTATTAACTCAGGCTGCTATAGCTTTTTAATTTCAATGTTTAAATATTAAATGTTTGAATATTAAATGTTTGAGCCTCCAAACATTTTCAGAAATCATTTTTATTCCGGGTTTTGTAGAGGTGAGACCCGTTAATTCTCTCTTATTTTGAGATGTAAACTAAAAGTGAGCGTAGCTTAATATTTTGGTAGCACAAATAGATAAGTTAGAAATATCTGAATAGAAGAGGGATAAATTGTGGCTGAAGATGAAAACTGGGAAGAATATCCGGAATATATTTTAAATTATATTGCTGCTGAAGTGCTGATTTCTGAAAAGGAATGCGAATTACAGAATCTGGATCTGGATTTAATAAATCATGAAAATCGGCTAGAACATCTCATAGATATGGCCAGAAAAGCAATGGAAATAGGAAAAGAAATCAGGTATCTGGATCGGGAAATCGATGCAACTGATAACTATCTTCTTGACATCTCGATACAGGCCCAGGAAAAGACAGATGAGCTTGAAAAACTGCAGGAAGATATGGAAAAATATTTGCAAGAAATCAAAGAAGCAGGCTGGGAAGAAATATATACCTGTCAAGGAGATCGAAAGTCTATAAAATGGGTAAAAAAAGAGAGTAATGAAACGGGCTCAAATGTGGAAGAATACTAACAGCAACTAAATATATCATACATAAGTTAATTCATAATTTTTTAAAAAGAAAATAAAAGAAAACATGCTAATCTTAAAATTATATAGTCGTAAAAAGATTTAATTAGCTATGCACAGAAAAATTCTATAAAATCTCAACAATACAAAGATGAATACAAATATAAAAAAGAGATAGCAAATGTAAATTTGGATGAGATTTATTAAGCTCATTTGTTCCGGCAAGCCAAAAGAAAAGACATTTTAAGCTTTCCGACATTTCCTGGTTGATTGGAGGTTTTCAATTCAATGATGTTTACATTTTAACCTCTTTTTGAGCTGTTTATTCTCTCCCGTTATTTTCGGTCTCGCAACTGCTTATTAAGGGCTTTAAAACCTAGCAGCTCCGGACTTTTTGGGTTTTGGCCCTTTATTAGGTCTGAAAGCCCGCTCCGGGCATTTCTTGGAATCAGTTTTCCCACGTACTTCAAAACCAAGGCTGAAACATTCGCCTTTTTGCTCATCAATAGCCGTATAAAATCTGCAATCTTGGCATGTAGGCATTCGGATTACTACCTCCAGATATGTGAAGGCACCTGGGGATTCTCCCAGAGTGTTTGCCCGGATACAACCTCTAGAACAAAATAATTTTCATTTAAGCTTCTTATTAGATATTTAGCATGAGATGTATCCTCTAAACAATATGTATATGTAAATAAAAGATTTTTGGTACAAGCTCCAAAAGTTTACGCTATTTACTACAATTAATATTCCTACTGCTATTATTATCAAATCTAATTATAAAATCTAAATAATAAAACTAAATAAAAAAATTAAATTCCTTAACCTGCTATACGTCTCCTTAAATAGCGTTCTCTTAAATATCTTCTTCGTCTTCAAATTTAACATCAAGCACTTCAAGCTGCCTGACCTTTCCTTCTCTATCATAACAGGTCCAGCTATCGCTATCATAAGGACGGCCCACGATAATATGGCAGTTTCCGGTTTTCGAGAAAAGCTGCAGGTCAGCCTGGGAAGGGTTGCGGTTTTTCCCAGGATGGCTGTGAACAGAGCCTGCTGCTTTTATATTTGGCATCATAAAGATCTTTATGACTGCGCTTGAGTCGCTGGATTCGGTGCCAGGCAGTATAAGTATCTCGGTAATGATTCCGTCTTTTTCCTGCAAAAGTCCGGCAAATTCCTGTGGGGCCATAGATTTACTTGCTTCCAGAATAAAGTCGAGAGTATCCCGGGCTATTCCTTTAATTTGCATAAAGGAATATTGTCCTGAAAGGATATGTGGATTGTCCCCTTAAGATTTGGAATGCAGCATTGATTAGCAATAATAAATTAAAAATTAATTAAAATACAGAATTTAATAAAATTTAATGGAGTATAATAGAACATAATACAACATAATAAAGTATAACAGCATATAATAGAGTATAATAGAAGTTTAAGAAAATTTAAAAGCTTGATTAAATTCCGTTAAATTTAAGTTCTGTTTAAATAAATCCTAATTAAAATTTGAATTAATTTTAAAATTTGATTAAACCAATAAAACACTAATTGAATAATTGAGATTTGATTATTCTTCAGCCTGCAGTTGCTCATTCATCTTGTTTCTTTCGAAATTAAGGATTTTTCTGATAACTATTTTTTTAGATCCAAGACCTAGTTCTTCATTTTCAGGATAATTCTTCTTCACATATTCGAAAAGTTCAGAGACGTCCAGAGTTTCAAGTTCTCTTTTAAGCTTGTTCAAATCCGTCATTAAAAAACACTCTTTGATAAATTTCTGTTAGTATCTTAAAATTTATTTGAATATTCTTTTAATTCTTTTTCAAGATTACCTGATATTTAGTTTATTATTTATTTTATTTAAATTTCTTTTTCTTTGATATTTTTTAATGATTACTATATGTTAAATATTGGTTTGATACACGTTTAATATTTGTTTACTATTTATTATTTTGCTTATATTCTTAGTAATTTTTACATATTTATATAATATTTTAGGAGATTTTCAAATTTTTAAAATAAATTTAACCCCAAAATTTTAATTATGCAATCATTATCTTTTAACTTATTCAATTAATTATGAGAAAATTAACAGAAAATTAATATGTGATTAGAATTTACAGTTAACTGCAAAAAGGATACTAAAAAAAGCTCAAAACTTTGGGGTTTTGAGAAATAACATAAGTATCTATATTTGCTAAAAAACAAAAATTTGGGAATAGGTGGCACTTATATTAACTGTAATTGTAATGCAAATAGGGAAACAGAAAAGGGCTGGATAGAAGACTTCGTATTTAATAACCCTGACTCTGTCCTGAAAATTGGAAAAGACGAAATTATTTGTTACGCAAATAAGGCTGGAAACTCCTTACTTAAGGATTTAGGAACCCGTATAGGAGAAAAACTCCCTGTAGAACTCTGGGATAAAATCAGAAAGACAGCCTTAAGCAGGGAACCGGAAAAAATAGAACTTAAAATAAAGGAAAAGACCTATATAGCAACCGTTTTTCCTTCCCCTGAAGAATATATTTTTGTCTCGATTTTTAAATTCGAAAAAAAGGAAAATGAAAATGTCCTCAAAAATGAGGTTAATTTTCTGGAAACCTTATTGAATACAATTCCTGCTCCTGTTTTTTATAAAGATAGGAAAGGCATTTATCAGGGCTGTAATGAGCTTTTTGCAAAACTCATCCTTGACAGTTCAAGGGAAGAAATAATAGGCCGCTCTATAGATGACCTTCCTGAAAAAATTCCTGTAAAGTTAGGGGAAATTTACAAAAGGATGGACAGCCAGCTTTTTCAAAAAGGCGGACACCAGGTATATGAATCAAAGGTAATGTGCTCTGATGGAGTGGAAAGATATTTCCTTTTCAATAAAGTTGCATACCGAAGCCTCAATGGTAATATAAAAGGGATTTTAGGGGTTATGCTTGACATTACAGGGCGCAAAAACATGGAAGAAAAGCTGCAAAAAAGTGAAGAAAGGTATCGTCTTATTGCGGAACAGACCGGCCAGTTAATATACGACATTAACCTGAAAAACGGTAAGGTTGAGTGGGCAGGAGCTTTTAAAGAACTTACAGGTTACACCTATAATGAAATAAAAAGTGCTGATTATTACGATTTACTTGAGCACACCCATCCTGCAGACCGTAAAAGAGTACAGCAGGCATTTAAGAAATGCTGGAATACCGGGCAGACCTTTGACGAACAATTCAGGCTCCAGAGAAAAGATGGGACCTATCTTTGCGTGGAGAATAAAGGAGTTTACCTTCGGGATGAAGAAGGCTGCGTATGCAGAGCCCTTGGCGTTATAAAAGATATTAATGAGATCAAACTTTCCTCAAAAAAACTTAAAGAGAGCGAAGAGCTTTACCGCTCATTTTTACAAAACTTCAAAGGAATTTCTTTTAAATTAGATAAAAATTTTACTCCTCTTTTCCTGGAAGGTGCCCTTGAAGAAATTACCGGATATACTGAAGTAGATTTTACTTCAGGGAAAATAAAGCTAGTAGATTTAATTGTTCCGGAAGATCAACCTTCACTTAAACTAACCCGGAGAAAAATGAAATCTGCTCCTGATTCTATTATAGAGCATGAATACAGGCTTAAAAGAAGTGACGGGACATTAAGGTGGGTTCATGAATTAATTCATAATGTTTGTGATATTTCTAGAAAAACAATGTTTATTCAGGGTTACGCCTATGATATTACCGAAAGAAAAACAGCCGAAGAATCCCTTGCAAAGGCTGAAGAAATAGGGCTTAAAGAAATCCACCACAGGATTAAGAATAATCTTCAGATCGTTTCTTCCTTACTCAATCTCCAGGCTGAAAAATTTAAGAATAGAGATGTTATCGAAGCTTTTAGAGAAAGCGAAAACCGTGTAGTTTCAATGTCCATAATCCATGAAGAACTTTACAAATCAAGGAATAATACAAGCATCGATTTTACTTCCTATGTGGAAACCTTAACTACCAATCTTTTTAACTCATATAGGGTTGGAAATGAAAAAATCCAGCTTTTCCTTGACCTGGACAGTTTTTTCCTCGGGATTGATACAGCAATTCCTCTGGGAATTATTATTAATGAATTATTCTCAAACTCTCTGAAATATGCTTTCCCGAAAGGAAAAGAAGGGAAAATAAAAATAGTTCTTCACAGGAACCCTGAACCCGAAGCTCTGGAAAAAAGTAGTTTATCCGCAAATATTCTGGATTCAAAGGATATACAAGAAGCTTATCCTGAATATACTCTGATCTATTCTGACACAGGGGGCTATTTTCCTGAAAATGTCGATTTCAAAAACCCTGAAACTCTGGGTTTACAGCTAATAAATGCTCTCGTAGATCAGCTTGACGGAACAGTTATACTTGAAAAAGGAAAAGAAACAAAATTTATAATCAGATTTAATAATAAGCTAATTCCTGAGCAAAACTAAAATGGTCTGATTTCTGCCCCTCCCGAGTCCCGTCTCGCCCGAGTCCCGTCTCGGGAGGACGGTGTCCTTTTCGTTCGCTTCGCTCACTCAAGAGGACTTATTGTTTGGCTCACTTCACTCGCTACGCTTGTTCAAGAGGGCTTACTATTCTTTATACAGTTCGCTCAAGCAGATTATATGCTGCAAATTTTGAGAATACGAAAACGATTTCTTTTTATTTATGAGCATTGAGAATTTTCTTTTAAGCTTTTTTTTGGTTTAAGTTTGCTAAATTTTAGATGCAAGCCTTTTTATATTATTCGAGTTGGCCGGGGAGAAGCTCGTTGAAAGGATAGAAGAATAAGGAGAGTAATAAACACTTTTTTCTATATAGAAATCGTTTGGAACAGCAATACTGAAGTGACTTAAAACAGAACAGGAAGATAACAGGAATAATAAAGGTGAGGATAGGCGAATTTTGAATGTTAATCGGAATAGATGTCGGAGGCACCACTACAGATGCGGTGCTTATCCGGAATGGAGAAGTATATAGTACTGCTAAGGTTTTGACCGAGCCTGATAATCTTTTAAGTTCTTTACTTGAAGCTTTTGATGCAGTTAGCGAAGGAGTTTCGTCTGAGCAACTGGAAAGGGTTGTATTCAGTACAACTGTGATAACAAATCTTATTGCTGAAGGCAAGACCGATAGGGTTGCATTAGTACTTATTCCTGGGCCCGGGGTTAATCCGGCAATTTATACTTTTCCTGACAGTTTTTATTTAAAGGGAGCTATAGATTACAGGGGCAGGGAAATTCAGGCTCTGGATGAAACTGAGGTCAGGGAAACAATAGAGGAAATTTGGAAATTAAAGTACCCTAGAGCCGCTATTGTAAGTAAGTTTGGACAGAGGAACCCTTCGTATGAACTTATGATAGAGGAAAAATTCAGGGAAATATATCCTGAATGTAAATTGGGACTCGGACATAAGGTTTCAGGCAAACTTAATTTTCCAAGGAGGGTTGCAACTGCTCTGCTGGCTTCTGCTACAAGAGAACGGTATCAGGAATTTGTTGCCAGAATTAAAAATGCGCTTGAAGAGAGGGGAATTAATGCTCCTGTCTATATCTTGAAAGCTGACGGCGGGACTCTTGAAGTCGAAAAATCGATTGCTTTTCCTGTAGAAACTATTTTTTCGGGCCCTGCAGCAAGTACAATTGGAGCCCTTGCCCTTACTCCCGAAGGAGAGACCTCTGTAGTTGTAGACATAGGAGGGACCACTACGGATCTTGCTCTGATTCTTTCAGGCAAACCGCTCCTGGCTTCGAAAGGCGCAAAACTTGGAGGCTTTCTTACTCATATCCGGGCTTTTGCAGTCCGTTCTATTCCGGTTGGAGGAGATAGTGTTGTAAGGGTTATTGAAACGGACCCGGACTGTAAAAAGTCAATAACTATCGGGCCTGAAAGGGTTGGGCCTGCCTGCTGCATGGGTGGAAAGGAGACAACTCCGACTGATGCATTAAGAGTACTTGGATTTGTTGAAGTAGGAGACCTGGAACGTGCAAAACAGGGGATCAGGAATATAGCTGCCGGATTGGGAGAAAATGAAATTGAAACTGCTTCCCTGATAGTGGATAAAACTACCCGGCTGATAACCCGGGCAGTAAATGAAATGTTCCTTGAATGGGAACAGGAGCCTGCTTACAGGATCTGGGAAGTCCTGCAGGAAAAGAAAGCAAGGCCTCAGAATGTAGTGGGAATAGGGGGAGGAGCAAGGGGCCTTATAGCAGGAGTTGCAGAAAAACTTAATGCCCGGCCTGTTATCCCTGAACATGCAGAAGTAGGAAATGCTATTGGAGCAGCGCTTGCAAGGCCAACACTTACTTTGAACCTGCATATTGATACGGAGCAGAAAACCTACTCAGTCGCAGAAGAAGGAGAATTTGTCGGCCTGAACTCGAATGATATTGGAAATTTCAATAAGATAGGGCTTGATAAAGTCGAAATGTTTGCGTCTAAACTCCTTAAAGCAAGGGCTGAAAAATTTGGAATTTCTGAGTATGCAGATGAAGCTGAGACTGTTAATGCTGAAGTATTCAATATAATAAATGGCTGGTATACCGTAGGCAGGATTTTTGATGTAGAAATGCAGATCCCTGCAGGCTTGATTTCACAATGGAAAAGGGGGAAAGAAGAATGAAGTTAGGGCTTGGAAAAATTAAGGACGCCTTAAAAGGAGGAGTTGGAGCAAATAGTGTAGAAACAAAAGAAGAAAGACCGGACTTTGAAGGAAACAAGGAAACTCAGATTGAAAAACAAAATGAAAGACAAAACGAAAAAGAGATTGAATGCAGTCAGTCTAATCAACTTAACCAATTCAATCAGTATAATCAGGAAGCACGTAAGACAGAAAAGCCTGAGAAGACCGGGCTTATTTTCTTCCCTGCGTTTGATTGGGCAATCTCCCCAACGCATCCTGAAAGAGAGGAGCGGCTTCTCTATACCAGAGACCAGATTTTTGAAGAAGGATTGATGGACCTGCCTCAGATAGCCGAGTACAAGCCCAGGCTTGCTGATTACAAGGATATTGCAAGAGTGCATTTTTGCGTACCTGATATAAAAACCCAGGCCACAACCCCTCACCTTATAGCAGCAGGCAGTTGTCTTGTGCTTGCTGACGCCCTTATAAAAGGAGAGGTGAAAAATGCTTTTGCACTTGTGCGGCCTCCAGGACATCATGCAATGACGGTAGCGCATGGAAACCGGGGGTTTTGTAATATTAATAATGAGGCAATCCTTGTCGAATACCTGAGAAAAAAATACGGAATCCGCAGGATTGCAATAATTGATACTGATGTCCATCATGGGGACGGAACTCAGGAGATCTTCTATAATGACCCTGATGTCCTTTTTATTTCCTTCCATCAGGATGGAAGGACACTTTTTCCAGGCTCGGGTTTTATAAACGAACTTGGAGGCCCAAAAGCTCTTGGCAGGACAATTAATATTCCCCTGCCGCCTGCAACTCCGGATGAAGGCATACATTATGTACTTGATACATTAGTACTGCCAATTCTTGAAGAGTTCAAGCCTGAGCTTGTTCTAAATTCTGCGGGTCAGGATAACCATTATTCAGATCCCCTTGCAAATATGCGTTTTTCAGCCCAGGGTTATGCGAAATTGAATGAAAAACTTGCTCCGGATATTGCAGTCCTTGAAGGCGGGTATGCAATCCAGACTGCGCTGCCATACGTCAATACAGGTATAATTCTTGCAATGGCAGGGCTTGATTATTCCTGTGTCAGAGAACCTGATTTCAAGCCAGGTATGTTTGTACAATCTTCAAGGGACAGACAGGCTCTTGAAGAGACCGTTGCAGCCCAGCTCAGAAACTGGAAAAATAGAGACAGCCTGGTAGAAACTGAAATGGCAAAACATGGCGATTTCTATCGCCGGAGAAAACAGATCTTTTATGATACGGATATGATCCAGGAACTCCAGGAAGAAACAATCAGAATGTGTCCCAATTGCCAGGGCTATGTGACTATTGATTCTCGCGCTCACAGAGGAATGTTTGATACCAGAATTTTTGTAGTTTCAATTCCAATTTATGCCTGTAAGAACTGCCAGACTGAAGCCAGACAGGAATACAATAAACGGCTTAAACTTCCTGTATACGAATATATCTACCTTCAGGATAAAAAAGCAGATGAGTACAGGGCTTATAATACCGGGACAAAAAATGAAACTGTCTATTAACATAGACGATTTTTCCCAGAAATTAAATTTCCCTGAAATAAAAAACTTAACTGGAATGTACGGTCAGAAAAACTTGCCAATTTATTTCAGGATTTATATAATAAAAATGCTGTAAAAAATTCTAAAGTATAGTATTAATAGTAAATTTGCTATAATACTGTACAAATCATATACTATAAAATCGAATACTATACAAATCAAATTGGAAAGAGGCTTTTGATAACAGGAATTTTTTGGGAATAAAGGTAAAGGCTAAAAAGCTTTTTTATTAGAACTTAGATACACTAGACTTAGGGCCGTAAAACTTATTTCATCACCAGGTCCAGTTTTTATTTTTTATTTATTTTTAGATTTAGGCCATATATAGCATTTTTACCTTATGTTTTTAATTAATCTATTTTGGATTAATAGCCCTCTATTTTAATTAATGAATAATTTATTTTAATTAATGACATTTGTATAATTAATCATATTTTAAGAATCAGTGGCTTATTTTAACTAACTATCACCTTATTTTAATAAATTATTTCTTAATTTCTTTTTAATAATTTTAAACTTCATTTAGATTTTTTTACATTCGAATTTTAAATCTACGTTAGAAAGTTAAAAATATAAAAGAAAGACTTTTTCCAACAATATCTCTTAATTTATAAAGAAGAAAGCTGTTTTTGAGGGAACTTAAGAAATATATTAATTTTTCCCCGGATTATTAAAAATCAAATTAATTTTTACAACCTAAAAACTATTTTGGAAACCTGGCTACTATTAGATAAATATTTTTTTATTAAAAAAACTGCATCAAAAATTAATAAAAAAATAAAAAATAAACTGTTATCGGCGTGAATATATTCTAAAGTAGTATATTACAAGAAGAAAATAGAATTTTTAAGGTCATTTTTTTGGTTAATTTCAATGAACAGGGACAAAATTTTATTTCTTCCCTAGATAAATAAATCTTTTAAAATATAAATAAACACCAATATGTTTATATGTTATTTTGTAATTAATTCCTAATTAATTGTAGAAAGTTACGTTCTCAATTTTTTCCTACTTATATGGAGGAGTTTGACATAAATAGAATAATAAAACTTTTGTTACTGACTTTTTTAATCTTTACACTAAGCTCCTGTATAGGAGCAGCAAAGGATATTTCAGTCAATCAAGGACAATCGATCCAAGCTGCAATAAACAGCGCGCAGAATGGAGATGTAATCCTTGTAGGACCTGGAAATTATAGTGAAAATATTGTTATAAATAGAGTTAATGTAGAACTCAGGTCAGCATCAGGGAATCCTGATGATACTGTAATTACTTCCAATGAAACAGGTAAAAACGTAATTTCTGTTGTGTCCAGGGCTAATTTTAAAATAAGCGGCTTTACAATCAAAGGAGCTTCAACAGACTATTCAGCAATAGACTTAATGAGCTGTAGAGACTGCGTTGTTGAAGGTAATAAATTTGTAGACAATGCCCTTGGAGTTTATCTAAGATCTTCTGTGAATTGTGCAGTGCGCAATAATGCATTTTCCAAAACCAATACGATTGGAATTGGTAGAGGAATTAATGTACAGGGCTCGTATTCTACAGTTATTTCTGGTAATACTGTTTCAGACCACAGGTATGGAATTTATATTGCCGGATCAGAGGGAAGCATTGTTTCAGGAAATACAGTAAACCAGAGTCTTACCAATGGGATACAGCTTGAAAACACAAGGAATACTATTCTGGAATCTAACACTGTAAGTTCAAGCGGGAATAAAGGGATCTTTTTAAAAGACTCAGGTAAGAACACTCTGAGAAATAATGTCGTTTCTTCGAATAAAGGAAATGGAATTGACATAGAAACATCTTCCGGAAACACGGTTTCGGGGAATACGATTTCAGGTTATTCCGAAAATATAACCAATATTCACGGGCTGTTTATCAACACCTGTAGAGACAATGTAGTACAGAGTAACACAATGTCAACCTGTGAATATGGATTTGCCATGAGATATTCCGAAAATAACAGTATTATAAACAATAATGCACACGACAATACCAGAGGTTATTACATATCCTATACATCCAGCAGGAACACAATTTCAGGCAATAAAGCAAATTCCAATAATATCGGTATTGTCATGGAACGGGGAGCAAATAATAATATCTTACAGAATAATGATGCAAGCTCAAACCTGGTCAGCGGTATTGCTCTGGACAATGCTTACAACAACAGGCTCTCTAACAACATTGCATCCCAGAACTCAAGAGGCATATACCTTGGTCCTTCTTCCAGAGGGAATATAATTTCGAACAATACTCTGAACTATAACAGCGGGGATGGTATCCGGTTTGAGAACGCAACAAATAACGAGCTTACAGGCAACACCATAACTTCAAGCAATAACAATGGTATCTATCTGGCAGGTTTAAGCAATAATAATACTCTTATCAATAATAAAGCCCAGAACAATAAGGTAGGGCTCTATATAATGAACTCAACCGGAAACCTGCTTTCCCAGAATATGGTTACAGAGAACATAGCTTCCGGAATTATGCTTTCTCTTGCCTCAAACAACACCATCTCAAAGAATATAGCTGTCAACAATATTGAGGGTGTTACACTTAACTCTTCAGAGAGCAACACGATTTTAAGCAACAACATAAGCTCAAACGGGAATGGGGCTTTCCTATGTCCAAGGAGTACTTCAAACCTTTTCTATGACAACTACTTCAATAACCCCAGCAATGCAAATGTCAGGAATAACGGCTGTCGCTGGAATATAGCCAGGACTTCAGGCAGAAACATTATGGGTGGACGTTACCTTGGAGGAAACTTCTGGGCAACTCCTTCAGGAATGGGCTTCTCCGAAACCAATCCTGATGCAGATGGAGACGGAATTATTGATGTTCCATTTATTCCAGAAAACGGCAATATTGTAGACCAGTACCCGCTTGCACGTGTATTAATTCCCATAGCCGGGTTCAGTGCCAATGTTACCGATGGGCTTTCCCCTCTCACAGTGCAGTTTACAGATTCCTCACAAAACGCACTATCATGGAACTGGAACTTTGGCTATGATAAAGATTCAGTCTCTAGCGAGAAAAATCCGATTTATACATACGCCAAACCAGGAAACTACACAGTTACCCTTGTTGCAAACAATGCTAACGGGAGCAGTTCTCCAGTAACCCGGATGATTAGTGTACACAACTTACTTCCTATCGCCGACTTCAGAACAAATGTAGCAAGTGGTAGTGCTCCTTTATCTGTCCAGTTTACTGACCTTTCACAGTATGCAAAATGGAGAATCTGGTACTTCGGAGATGGAGCTGCTTCAAACGAAACAAACCCGACCCATGTTTACACTAAGGAAGGAAACTATAATGTTTATTACTCAGTAAGCAATGAAAACGGAACTGTCTCAAAATCAGCAACAATAACCGTTCAGAAAGCAGGAAGTTCAGGTGGAAATAGTGGAGGAAGTTCCGGAGGAAGCAGCCATAAGAGCAGCAGTGGAAGCAGCGGCGGAGGCGGTGCAGGCGGTTCTCCCGAGCCTCAGAGCAATGTTGCAGTAAAAGAGCTTTCCCAGACATATGTCTCAAGCGGAAAACCTGTTAAGTTTGAATTTACAAAGAATGCAACCTGTGTTGTATATGTGAGCTTTGATTCAAAGAGGAGCTTTGGAAAAACAACAACCATTGCTGAACAGCTCAAAGGAAAATCAACCCTTGTCTCAGAACTTCCAGAAGGCCTGACCTATAAATCTTTTAATATCTGGGTTGGAAATGGAGGGGTTGCAACTCCAAAGAACATTGACAATGCACAAGTGTCTGTCAAAGTCGACAAGACCTGGATTAAAGACAAAAAAGCAGACCAGAAAGGATTTGTCCTTAACAGGTATGTGAAAGCAAACAAAGAATGGGAAGAGCTTCCAACAGAAATTGCAAAAGAGGATGACAAATACATCTACTTAAAAGCAAAAACTTCCGAATACGGATCTTTTGCAATAACAGCAAAAGAAGCAGTTAAAGAAGAACAAAATGAAG
>JBNAKO010000087.1:0-6237 GCA_049706495.1 Methanosarcina sp.
ACTGTTCCAGTTTACGGAAATATCTTTTGGAGCTGGGGATTTTTTACCTTTTTTTGAACGGGTTAAAAGCCATACAACCGTTTCTCTTGAAACATTTAATTCGTCGGCAATCTGTCCTATAACAAGCCCATAGCTCTGCAATTCTAAAGCTTTCTGAATCAAATCTTCTATATTGTTCATATTTCCATCCCACCTGAAATTTGTATACAGTTGTATTGCGGCTAACCTTTGCTGCTCTACAGTATAATCCCGCTCCCGATTATTTCAAGGAATATTGCCTGAAAAAATTCAAGTAATATTCCTCAACTAATACAACATATATAGAACTTTATATCCTTTTCTTCAGCTCGGTCGTCCACTAATAAAAGATTGATATTTTTATGACAATGTTCCCACTAAGACTTTTACTTGTTTCTTGCTCATACAAGACGATGGCTTAAATCATAAAAGATTGGTGAAAATAGGCTAACTTTCTTAATAAATATGAAACAGATTTCAGATATTATAGAGTTGCCATTAGCTAAATAAAAATTATCTTAGAGGCTGTTTTAAAATTCAAATCAGTTCTACATTTGGATAATGTATTGTTGATTTTAAATTTAGGTAGTCCACCAAGGGAGTAATTTTATCGTTTTCGGAAATGAGTTTACCAAGCAGGTAGCTAACAAGTGTTTTAAGGATAACTGGACAAAGAAAAGCAATTTCCAGGATGCAGTAAGAATCCTTATGCTCTGTATGGAAACTGCAGCAGAGAAAACCGCTTCTGTAAGCAAACAGTTTTTCTTGATCCAGACTGCTTCAAACGCAGATGTTTTGAAAGCTTTCGAGAAGGACAAACAAAATTCAATAATAACTTAAAAATATTCGGGAAATTCATCTCTAAGAGATTTCAGTATTTCATGACAGATTTGCCTAATACTTGCTAATTCAATACCCATTAAATCTTCTTCTCCTTCAGAAGATTCAAGTTTCCATCCTAGTGAATTAGATCTCGAGAGAGCAGCATATTTGTCATTAAGTTTCAGATCAACATGTGCTCCACCATCTTGATTGCACATTTTAAGTATTAGCTCACTTCTATTAAATTGAGTTCTATTTTTGTCAATGACTATAATGCCTTCCCACCATTGGTCAAAATCAACTTTGCAGGAATGCATATGAGTATTATCAAGCCGTGGAAAATAGGTAGTTTTTCCACTCTGTATTTGAAAAAAAACAAGTCCTGTAGTTGGAAGAAGATTGCCTGGACGTGGTTTAAGTGCAGTATCATAAAATTTAATATCTTTTTTCTTTAATAACATTAGTAGAGATTTTGACTTTTTGGTATCGTGAACTAGAATGCGGATTGAAGTTGCAATTCTTTTTGCTTCAATGATGTATCCTTCATCATATGCTTTTGCAGAACTTTTTAAAAAATAGATTTGTTGTTGTAAATGAGATTTCAAATAATTAATTGATT
The DNA here is from genome assembly GCA_049706495.1 of Methanosarcina sp. Classification (GTDB taxonomy): domain Archaea; phylum Halobacteriota; class Methanosarcinia; order Methanosarcinales; family Methanosarcinaceae; genus Methanosarcina. The sequence continues at coordinate 1,460 of JBNAKO010000087.1, forward strand.
GTTCAGTCATAGTAGTTTATCCAGTACCGTGATAGAAATCATTAACTATTTTTAAAGTTATTTATATATAATAGAACTAGTACTGAAAATTTTTATTGAAAATAGAGAGGGCTTTTAGTTTTTGATTTTATGTTATTATACTATTTTAATAAATTAACTGAAAAAAGTAAAAAGCCTTAGTTTTATTAACAAAAATACATTAAGGTAGCTCGAAAATTATCTTATATACATTTGATGAACTATAATATCTGCTTTGGGTAATATATAAGAATTTATTTTTCTTTTGTAACTCCTTTAAAGGGCTTTCCATCATTTTTTACATCCATGAATTTCCCATTTGTTGTGTTACGTTTTACCCAGTCGCCAGTTACAGGGTTATATGTCTGTGATCTGTTTTTAACAGCTCCAATTCTTCTATTATCACCAGTTGGAGAATTTTTTGCGATGTCTATCACCTTACTTAAGGATATTTTTTCAAGTATTAATATATAGTCACATATATTTAACATTTTCGCACATTATGGTATAATGTATACAGTTGCCTAAGTAAATTTTTTACATAATATAAAAAAATTTGCAAATTTAATGCATTTTTGAAATCATGAAAGAAAGTCCAATATTGTTTATTATTTAAAGATATACAGATAAAATGTAAAAGATATGGCTGGTTTTACTTATTCCACATTTTGTGATTCCAAATATCAAACAATGATTTTATCGAGTCTAAAAATTCAGATACAAAGTCATCTAAAATATCTTCGTTAAGCTTTGAAGTTTGCTGCTTAAAATATTCTTTAGCTATAGTAGAAGATAAAGATTTTTTAAGTCCACTTTGCATATCTAGATTATTTGAATGACGCGAAAGATAATTGCTTAACTGTCTAAAAGATTCTATATCATAAGACTTTAGGCATTCTTTGATAGAATTCATCAAATTTGTACTTTTTAGAAAATTAATATAGTGTTTTTTATAAATTTTTTGTTTATTTTCTGACATTAAATCAAAAAGTGTTAGATATTCAAAAATATTTTCTAGATAGATATCATCCTCAAATGTGGAAATAGCTGTTTTTTGCTGCTCCGTAAGGTAAGGAGAAGCTAACGTTGCAATCTCATTAGCTATGTCCAAATTAGTACAGAATTTTACACCATCCATATTTTCTATCTTATCATTCATTAGTCCAAAACTTTGTCGTGAAGGACTAATTCTTAATATTATAAAATTTATATTTGTCCATTTACTAGTAGAATTTTTAATTTCTTCTCTAAATATCTTTTCAGCGTCTTTATTAAACATATCAACAAAAGTTAAAAACTCCATTGTATTATGAAGAATGCCAATTCTAGTAGAGTTTGAGTAATCCTTAAAATCATACTTAGGTGTATGCGGATCAATAAGTAGCGAAACACCATATTTTGCTTCAAAATCTTTTATTTTCTCATCATTAAATTTCCTATATAAATCATCCTTTTTCGTTATTTCATAACCTTTTTGGATTTGGACTGAAAGTTTATCTATTACTCCTCTCAGAAAAGGCCCTGTTGTATGTGGAACAAGAATCAAATATATGGTGAAAAGCCCGGCATCAACTGCCCTGTCTAATGTATTTATATTTATTTTTGTAAAATATTTTGCAAAAATTTTTATGATCATCTCATTTTTTTCATTTTTAACTAACTGCTTCTCAACCTCATCAATCATGCTCAGAATTATCATTTGAGTCGATTCGATCCACGTTCCGTCAGATAATGTAGAATAAAAACGCTTGAAAGTTATTTCATTAAAGTGATCTGTATCAAATTTTTCTTTCATTTTGTCTGGCGTGTATTCTTTATCAAATAAATCAGATAAAGAAAATTGTTCATTATTTTTTCCTTTCTGTTCACGTATATTATGATAAGCCATCAAAACAAATATAGCTTCTTTATTTTTTGAGGCATTTATGCATACTTCTTTTCTAAAGTTAATATCATGATTTAATATAATTGCCATTAAAGCATCTACATAAGCTTTTTTAGAATTTTCGTCTAATGATTTATACAGATCAATATCTATCGACTGAAACAGTTCTTTTGAGAAAATCTTAATAAAATTAGATTCAAAATTATAATTAAAGTCCAAATTATTAACAATTAGCTCGTCGGTTAATTGATTTTTCAAATCAATTCTTTCTCTAAAAATATTATCACGATAATTAAGAAGAAAATTATCTACGCGAATATATAATAGACTGTTGTTAATTATCAAAGACTGATCAAACATTTGAGTTTTGGCTAAAATATTCGGGAAAACAGAAAGTCTTAATTTGGTTGTATGTATGTTGAAAAATTTTGAAAAATATAATATCTCTGCTACCTTATCCAATAACTTATTATTTTCCTTAACATCTTCCCAATAACTTTCAACATCTCTAGTATTTCCATTATAATATGACACAAAAAGATTCATCAATTTTAAATCAAAAAGAGCTGTATTACAAACTGAAGTAATTATATGATTTTCGATGACATTATCCGATTCTTCTATCAAATCAATTATAGGATTTTTACCTAAATCATCTATTGCATCTTGTAATTGATATAAGTTAAAAAAAGTGATTATTGTATTCAGATTCTTACATTTCAAACTCCATTCTCTTTTGAATCTTACCACCTTACTTATTGTTCCAAATGTAAGAATTTTGTCACGGAAAAACAGTTGTGTACCTTGTGCTGAACTTTTCAATCCATCAATAAACTCTTCAATGCTGTTTTTCTCAGAATCAATAGAATAAACCTCATTGTTATGAATAGCTTTTTCTTTTGTAATTATATAATAATTGTATAAAAAAACAGCTATTACACTTAGAATAATACTTAAAACTATAGTGCTGAATGCGTATAAGATTTTACTATTATTTGGAAGAGACTCATCGCTTATAATCCAACCAATTATACTATCAAACCCAATAAATATAATTCCGATAAAAAATACGGCAATTATCGCAATGATTTTAAGTAACCTGTTACCAAACTTGGTACAAAAATCTATATTTTGTTTTAGAGAAGCCCGATAATTATTAAGTTTTGATTTGATAGATTCATCTGATTTTTTTAAAATAGTTTCTTTTTTATTTAATTCGCGTTTTAAAGTTTCTAATTCATTTTGAAGTGGACTAATTATCTCTTGTTGAATTTCATTATCTAAATCAGATTTACTAGTAATGTTATCCGGCATTAGAACCTCGTTTAATATTAAAGCAAAGTTCAAAAGTAAATTAACATTTTTATTTGTACAAAAATCAAAAACAATAAATAAAAAGAAGAGGCAAATTCATCTTTCTTTTTATTAATTGGATAATTTAATCCTCACGATACTTCCAAAATTAAAAGTATCGTAACTTATTAAATTTTGAATCCTTTTACTTATTCAGATTCGTAAAGGTCAACAAATTCGAATTTTGTCACATCAAACAGGCCCTTGTTCCCTAATTTTAACTCAGGAATTACCAGTAAAGACATAAAAGACAGAGTCATAAAAGGCGATTCCAATAAAGACCCCAATTTCTGCGCTTCCGCATTTAAAAGTCGATATTGAGCTGCTACTTCCCCCCCATCCTGAGTGCTCATAAGCCCTGCAACTTCAAGAGAAAGATCAAGCAAATTTTCCGAAGTTCCGACAACTATCCCTCCCCTATTTTCTATAAGCCTGTTGACAACAGCAAGAATATCTTCATCTGTTGCTCCTACTGCAAGAATATTATGACTATCATGCGCAATGCTGCTTGCAATAGCCCCTTTTTTCAGGCCTATATTTTTTATGAAACCAATCTGAACAGGTTCGTCTCCATATCTGCTCAGCACAACCATTTTTAAAATATCCCTTTCAACATCAGAAACCAGATTGAAGTTTTCGATTTTTGGAATTACAAATTCCTGTCCTGTAACCAATTGCCCGTCCTGTGCAACTATTACCTTGATTTTTATTGGCTGCTCAGTTTCATTCTCTTTTTCTATTAGTTTTTCATCAGTTTTTATTTCCTGCTCCCTACTTTTGCTCATCTCTTCCTTACTTTTAATGTCTTTTTTTGTATAAGTTACAGGAGATGGCACGGTTAGTCTTACATCTTCAATCGAGATTTTATTTCTTTTAAAAACGTTTTTCACAGGAATTTTTTCCATTGGGAAAAGAATTTCTCCATTTTTATAAACGCAATTTCCGCCAATAAAGGTGCTGAGTACGTTAAAAGATTTCAGGTCATCTACAATAATGAAATCTGCAGAATCTCCCTCACGGAGCAGCCCTACATCTAATCCGTAATGTTCTACAGGATTTATGGTTGCTGCCCGGATTAAGTTGTAGATATCAAGCCCTTTTTCCTGGCCTCTCCGAATTAATTTATCGATATGTCCTTCATATATCAGAGTATCAGGATGTGAATCATCAGTACAGAGCATAACCGATTCAGGATATTCATCTATAAGGCTGTACAGAGTTTCAAAATTTCTGGCAGCACTTCCTTCCCTGATAAGGATTTTCATGCCGAGCTTTATTTTTTCAACAGCTTCTTCATAGCCAAAAGATTCGTGATCTGTGGAAATTCCTGAATTTATGTATTTCTGTAAAGCTTCACCTCTTAAACCAGGGGCATGTCCGTCTATCTTTTTACCATGTTTTCTGGCTAATTCGAGCTTTGCCATTACTTCAGGAAATTCTGAGATTACGCCTGGGAAATTCATCATCTCGGAGAGATAATACAGATTTTCTTTTGCCAATAAACGGTCTAAAGCTTCAGAAT
>JBNAKO010000088.1:0-2501 GCA_049706495.1 Methanosarcina sp.
TCGAATAAAAATTAGTTTTGAGATGAGTTCATCTACTATGTAGGTAAAACGCAAATCTTCAGGGGATAACTTAATATGTTCAGGCTTTAAGAAAGATTCGACCAGTTTCTTAGCTTTCACTTCAACTTCTAGTTTTGAATTTTCTTGCACTTTGGGTTTTGAAGATTTTTGTGAATGAAAGGTCCAGTATTTTTGTTTACTCTTCATGATATTATATGAGATTATATGTATAGCAGCCTGAAGCTAATTTCCATACTAAATTTTTTGGGTTTTTTAGAAGACATCTGGAAGAGTAGTTTTTATAAAGAAATTCAATTAAAGAGTTTCAATTCCTGTTTAATAGATCTTATCAATGAGTTTTAGTTTTATTTATAAATAGAATCCAGATCTATAAAACAAACAAAACAAATTTTCAATCCTTGTTTCATTGAAAACAGTCACTGAACGAAAAAATGAGAGAAAAAAATGAATTTTTGGACTTTGAAAGCATGTTTACTCATTTATTATTCCTGGCTATTATAAGTTGATCTGGCCAGATAGCCTTTTGTTATTAATACATTTAACAGAGATAACATAAAATGCTAGCTTACGAATTAAGTTTCACAATTCAGTGTTTTTAATTCTGTGCTTTTATTAGTAAGGCCATCTGGTCAAAACCAGCTTTTTCATTTGTTATATTTTCACATTTTGAAGGACGCTGGTACCCGGCGTTTTCCTGAAACTTGTCTTATATTCCACCAGATCAATTTCACAGCCGTCCCCGATATTTACGGTATTTCCGCGTACCACTCTAGCCGTCGTGTGCTCCAGGTATATATCGTCTCCCTCGATTGTATCTGCTTTAAGATGGGCTTTGTAGAAATTAAGGGGATTTAAAATTGCGGCAAAAATTTCCATCAGGGCTCCATCTCCTCCTTTCTGAACATGGATTTTTTCTCCACCTATCTCATTTACTTCGGAAGGCCCATATAACCTGACATTGACATTTCCTGAGTTTAAAGTTTCTTCGATACTGAAAATTCCTTTAAAGTAGAAGGATTCTACTTCGCAATTGCCTTTGACCTTTAAGTCTCCATTTATATCCACTTCTTCTGAGGAAATATTACCTTTGACAACGAGTTTACCATTTGACGAAATCTTTTTAACTGACATATTTCCGTCAGCTCTTAACTCACCGTTTACGTTTATATCGTCAGACTCCAGGTTACCATTAACAACTGCGTAACCATTTATTTTCCCGGTATTTGTCTTAAGATTACCTTTTTCGTTAAATATTCCATTCGCTTTGATCTCAAAACAGTCCAGGTCCCCGTCAATCGTTACTTCGCCTTCGAAGTTTACGCGTCTATAAACTCCCCCTGGAGAGGTCATTTTTCCTAAATATTTTAGATCTTTCCTAAGTTCCGTGCTCATGGTCTTTCCTCCATTAGCTCAAGTTGATTTTCAATTCTTCAATGCAATTTGTGATGTTAATTTTAGAAACTATACGGGTTCCCTTCTCGAAATAATACTCACAGGGACTTGAGACTAGAAAACAGGTTGAAATTCCCATTTTTCTTAAAAAGACTAAATCACAATCCTTATTCTCGTACTTGTTATAGTGTTCTTCTAGAGTTTCTAAGAGCAGCTTACCTTCTTCCAGGCTAATATCTCCCATTTGTAATGCTTTGTCCAGGACACAGATGTAAAGTATTTTTTCAAACGGGAATACTTCGATATCACCATATAACCTGATTAAGAAATCTATAGTAGACTTATTTACTATGTTGTGTGCTATCAGCTCATCTTTCGATAAAGGCTTTGCCTTCAGGTTTAGAGAGAAAAGCCCTGCCATGTCATCCAGGGAAAGTTCTTCTTTCATATTCTGAATTTTAGAGATCCTGTCAAGGATTTTATTCCTTGGAAAAAATGTCTCCTGCCCCGTAAAAGTAGACTTTCTTATGAACCATTCTTCAGGTATCAGGTTTTTACGCTTCCAACGATATAAAGCCCCATATGAAATACCCGTAACCTCAAGTAACTCTTTTTTCGATATAAGATTTTCATCCATATTACTCGACCTCGAGTTAACGTAACATAACACTGTTATGTTATTTGCCCAATAAAATATATAAGTTTTTCGATTAGAAGATAGAATTAGAAAGTGTTAGAAAAAACAATATAAAAAAATCAATTCTTAAGAAGCCACTTTAATGTTTCTTGCTCTCGAATTTTAAATGACATGAATTCAAAAAATGTTTATGTTAATTTTCGATCCTTGTTTTAATGGATCTTGCTCTCGAATCTGTTTCAGTGTACAGTGAGCCAGGTTCGACTTCAGGTTTCAATCCTTGTTTTAGTGGATCTTGCTCTCGAATAATATGTGAGTCCACAACATAGCAACAGCCCCAGTTCCATTCGAGAGCAAGATCCACTAAAACAAGGATTGAAACTGGGGCTGTTGCTATGTTGTGGACTCACATATTATTCGAGAGCAAGATCCACTAAAACAAGGATTGAAA
>JBNAKO010000089.1:0-36717 GCA_049706495.1 Methanosarcina sp.
TTGAGGAAATGGGGCTTGCGGCAAGGCTTGGAAAAAAGCCGCGCATAATAGGAAATGCAGCAATTTACGGAATTGACAGCGTGCCCAAGTCAAAGATTCCTGCGTTTGATTATTCAGGATTTGAAGTCCCGGATTCTATTCTTGTTTCTGAGTCTGAAAGTTCCGTCAATTATAGAAGACTTCTTGTTATGCACCAGATTGTACAGCCTTTTCCATATGCAGAATGGAATTGCTCTGTCGTGCTCGAAAACCTTCCTTTTGAAGTTGACGCAATTTTACTTGGAGACTATCATAAGTACGAAAAATTCAAGGTTGGAGAGAAAACCTGGGCCACATATCCAGGCAGTACTGAGCGGAACAGCGCATCTGAAGAGGAGTCCCGTTCTTACAATATAATCACTCTGTCTGGAGACGGAGTGGAAATCAGCAAGCGTACAATTCCTACGCGCAATTTTTTTTCCATACCAGTAGAGCTGAATGGAGAAGAAAACCCTCATGAACAGGTTTTCTCTAAAATAAATGAACGGCTTGAAGAGTTACCCGAATCAGTAGTTAGTATAATAATTTCAGGAGATTCTAAAACTGTACTTTCTTTCAGCGAAATTGAAGAATATCTCCTGAATAAAGGAGCACTTGTCCCGAGGGTCAAAGATCTCAGGATAAAAGAGACATTGCCTGAAGAAGTCCTAAAAGTGACATTTTCGGACCCGGACCAGGCTGTAGCAACTGAAATCAAAAGAATGAACTTAAATGACGGCGGGTTGATTATTGACGAAATTATCCGAAACCCCCATGTTTTAAAATCGAGGGTGGATGAAGAAACCGAAAATCGGCTTTCCAGGCTTATTGAAGCAATTGATTTCAAAGATCCCGATTTCAGGGCTGCGTCTATAAATGCAGGTTATGCCGGGGAATTATCAGAAGCATTAAACTCCCTTCCTGAGCGATCTGTATCTGTACTTTCTACTCCTGAATCTTCAATTTTTATGTCTGAGCATAACTCTCAGCAGAAGGATTATGAATCAGAACCACCATCGGTTTCCGAGCTTAACTCAGGATTAGAATCGAAATCTAAGTTTAATACCGAATTAAAATCAAGATCTGAACCTGTACCTAAATCCCAATCCGAACCTAAACTTGAACCGAGACTCAAATCCGAATTTGAATCCAGGCCTGTATTTGAATCAAAAGATAAATCTAAATCCTCAATTAGGCCTTCTAAAGAAGCTTCTTCTGGGCCGAAATCGAATACAGGTTTCGAATCAGAGGAAATACCTTCTTATGGAACTGGATTTGCCCTTAAATCCTCCTTAAATCCTGCATACACTTCCGGACCAGAATTTACGCCTGAAACTCCAGCTGAATCTATTTCTTTCCAGGAAACCTCAGAAAATTTAGTGGCAAACCTTGAAAAAAAGGCAGATACCATAGAAAAAGCTGAAAACCGAGTTCAAAAAGAAATTGAAGCTTTAAAAGAAGCCCAGGAACGCTCAGGAGATGAAAAAAAGCTTCAGAACATTGAACCAGGTAAAATAGAGAAGGCAAAAGGAAAAATTGAGGAAGAAGCTGCAAAGTCTATAGAGATCTCCGGAAAAAAAGCTAAAACAGGGCAGAAAAAAGAAAAAGCAAAGCCAGCAGCTCCCAGGCAGTATAACCTTGGTGATTACCTTTGAAATTAAAAAATCTGCATATTGAAAATATTCGGAGTTATAAAAATCTTGACCTAAGTTTTGAAGATGGGGTAACTGTAATCTCCGGGGTGAACGGGAGCGGGAAATCAAGTCTTCTGGAAGCGTGCTTTATGGGGCTTTTCGGAAGTAAGATCCTCTCAAAGGACTTTGTGCTTGCAGATATAATCTTCAAAGGTTCCGAAACTGCAAAAATCGGGCTTGGTTTTGAGCATCTTGGCCGGGAATACTTTGTAGACCAGGCTTTCAGGTACTCCTCTAAAAGCGAAAATGCCTCAAATTCCAAATGCGTGCTTTATGCCGATGGCAAAAGTGTTGTCGACCAGGCTACACGTACTTATGAAGAGGTCTGTGCCCTCCTGAATATGGATGAAGAGGCGTATAGAAACTGTGCATATATCCGACAGGGGGAAATTGATGTACTCATTAATGCAAAACCCAAAGACAGACAGCGCATGATTGATGACCTGCTGCAGCTTGGGAAGCTTGAAGAGTACAGGGAAAGGGCAGGAAGTGCAAAAACTGCTGTCAGAAGACTTGAAAGAGATACAAAAAACAGCATTGCTGGCATAAAAACCGAAATTGAAGAACTTGAAAAGACAAACCCGGTCTCTTCGCTTAACGGGCTCAGGCAGAAAGTAAAAGATAGTGAAAATAGCCTGAGGGAATTAAATGAGCTTAAAGAAACTGCAGCAGCCCGGAAAGAGAAATTTGACTTAATGATTGCAGAGTACAGGGAGCGAATACAGGAAATTGAGGTTCTCAAGCAGGCAATCCAGAAATCTCAGGAAAACAAAATGGCTGCTTTCCGGGAAAAAGAGAACTTTGGAACCCAACTCCATGAGCAAAGGCAAGTTTTACTTGAACTCGGAGAAGAAAATAAAAATATCAGGGAAGAATGCGGCTTTGGAGAACTTGAAATCAAGATTCTTATTTTACAGCAGGAAAAAGAAGAACTGCTTGCCAGGGAAAAAGTAAACAAAATTTCAAAAGAATTGGCTCTGCTCCTTAAAGAACAGGAAAACCTTGCACAAACTCTGAATTCCCTTGAAAATGAAAAAGCTGATTCCGAAAAGATTTTCCTCCAGTGCAGGACAGATATAGGGGCTACGAATAAAGAAATCGAGAATTATAGGAATAGTATTCGGCAAATCGATGAAGAAAACAGAAAGCTCAGGGATCAGACAGGCTTTGGAGAAGCTTCTCAGATTCCTTCAATTATAAAGGAACTTGAAGAAAAAGAAAGGCTTTTGAGGGACAGAAAAAGCGATGCGGCTTCAAAACTTGCTCTTGCTTTTAAAGAGAAAGAAACAGGCGATGTAAATTTACTTGAGCTTGAAAAAGAGTTCCAGAATTACAAAGTTGCAGTCCGAAAAGGGAAAGGGGAAATCCAGACTCTTGAAGAAGAATTAAGGGAAAACGAGAAAGCAATACTTGGAGTAAAAGAACAAAAATCTCAGGCCCTCACAGGCTTAAAAGGGTTAGGATTTACCCAGGAACAACTTGAAGCCCTTGAAGATTTCAGCGAACTCCTGCTTGAAAATAAAAACAGGCTGCATGGACGCGAAAAAGAGCTTGAGGCTACTCTTAGAGAGATTGAGAAAGTTCTCGGTAAAAATCGGCAACTGCTTTCCGAAGGAAAATGCCCAACATGCGGCCAGGAACTTAAAGGTTCTGAAATTGCCTGTACAACCGAAGAATCCGAGCACAAGAAAGAAAAGCTCTCCTCCGAACTCATGGAAACTAAGGTCCAGCAGGCTGAAATTGAGAAAAAACTAAACAGGCTCAAAGATGCAAAAAAGCTTGAAAAAAAGCTTGTGGAATACGATACCGAAACCGAAAAACTGCAGGCAAAAACAAAAGCTTTTGAAGAACGGGTGAAAATTCACAGGGCCCGCATGGAAGAAGATACCCTAAAACTTGAAGACCTGAGCAAAAAGAAAGCTGAGCTTGAGGCTGAAATGGGTCAGCTCCTTCCTGATATTAAAGCTTTGCAGGGCTGGGAAGAGGCAGCCAGAAAAGCTCATGCTGAAAGTGAAAAAATTCTTCTGGAAGCAAAAGCTACCGAGAAAAAACTTGCTGAAAATAATCTTGAAATTGAAGCTCTAAACGGGAAAATCCGAACTTCCCTTGCCCTCATAGAAAATTACGGGCAAAGACTCGGAGAATTGAATGAAAAATTAAAAAGCCTTGATGAAAGGGAGAATCTGGAAAAGGAAAAACTTAAAGTCCTGGAACTTGAACTTGAGAGCCTGCATAAAAAAGAAGAAGATGCAAAAATTGCCCATGAGCAGACTGATAAGCTTGTCATGGAAGCAAAAAAACTTCAGGCAAACCTGCTCCTGATGGAGAATATCAAACATAAGCTTTCGGAATTTGAGGCTGCAATAAGAAACCTGACAGAAAAAATAGGGTTTTTTGACAGGGAAATCCTTGAAAGAAACGAAAGGATAAAACAGCTTGAGACTAAACTCGAGGGCCAGAAGCTTGAAGAACTCCAGCTTAAACGGGCGCAGTTTGAAGAAGCCCAGGCAAATATTGCGGAAAAACTCAGGCAGATGACCGCTGCAAAAGATGCCCTTTTAAAAGAGATAGGGATGATAGAAAACAGCTTAAAACGGCTAAAGGAGCTAAAAGAAGAATTAAAAGCTCTTGAAAACAGGCGCTTATATCTCGAATCCGTATTTACCAACACCGAAGAACTTGAAAACACTTACACCCGCGTCAGAGCTGATATGCGGGCCCGGAATATAGGCGCATTGTCCACACTTTTAAACGAAATGTTTGGCTTCATGTACACAAATAACGCTTATTCCCATATAGAACTTGATCCCGAATACAACCTTACTGTGTACCGGAAAGACGGGATCCCGCTTGAGCCCAAACTTCTGAGTGGAGGGGAAAGGGCGATTTTCAATCTTGTGCTGCGCTGTGCAATTTACAGATTACTTGCTCTTGGGTTCGGAGGAGATAGGGCAGACGGGCTTCCTCCAATGATTTTTGATGAGCCAACAGTCTTCCTTGACCGGGGGCATGTAAGGCAGCTTTTAAAGCTTATAGATATGATGCGCAGCATAGGGGTTGGCCAGATTATTATAGTATCGCATGACGAATCACTTATTGATTCAGCAGACCATGTTTTCCAGGTAGAAAAAGATCCTGTTACCAATATGTCCTCAATTAAAAGACTCTGAGAGGAGTGGTTAAAACAATTTCAAAAAAGGACTTCTTTTTAGATAAATCTGAATAAATCTTATTAAACTTAAATTTTTATTTATTTTCTTACAGACCTTAAAGCAACTTCTAATTCCAAACTCCAAATGAGTTCTAAATTCAAATACTGCTAATTTAAAATAACTTTTGAGTTTAGGCAATTTTTTTAGTAATTTTTATTTATTCTTCGTTTGAGATATTACGTACCTGATTTTATCAATAGCTTACCAGTAGACTACATAATTAAATAATTCGTTAACCTCTTCCTGGTAATCTTCGAAAAACGTATGGTTTTTTACTATGTATCCATTGACAGGAAGGTCTTCCAGATAGCCGTACCAGTAAACAACCATGCCCTCTCCGAAAATCTCAGCATATTCAGTGAACTGCTTTTTTGCATAATGTTCGTGCTCGAAATCGTCCCCGAACAGGGCTTTACTTTCAATCCAGTTGACCATAATATTATCTATACAGATAGGGGAAGCCAGTACGAAGTCAGGAGTTTTACCATCTCCCTGAGCCCGGATTTCATCTTCAGTACAGTAAGGAATCTGCCTGTCATCAAGCCATTTCTTAATAACTGCTTCTCCCATTTCTCCTTTCTTGCACTGCATCTCATGGGCATGCGGAGAAAAGAAATGGTCTACTTCAAGAGCTTTTCTTACCTCTTTTCTGAGCCTGCGGTTTTCTATAAGGTCAACGTGTTTAAAAAGCCAGTTTATATTCTTCCTCGAAAGTTCGCAATTTTTCATAATAAGAGAAGCCATAAGTGTAGGAGGAAAACCTGTATATTCTGCAAGATCAAGAATTGAACGTCCCTGCTTCCATCTTGAAAAAAGCTCTTTTTCTCTTGAATAGACCCTTCTGTGTTTAAATCGGGTCATTTTTACGACTTTCTGGTTTAGAATTGTCGCTAGCATGCCTGGAGGTTTGGCATATTCTTCCGACAGGCGGAAAACGTCTTTGAAATCATGCAGAGAACTGTAGATTTTCTGGTACGTCTGGCGGTCCATCCTTTATCATCATATCCATATCTTTGTTTTGAGCATGCAGAATGAAAATTAAGCAGCATGAAAAATGAGACTTCCAGAAGATTAAAAGCCTCTCTCAGACGTGCAATTGATTTCTTCATAATCCCTTCGATGCTCGGTGCTTATACTAATCAAGGCTCTAAAGCCTTAAAAACTAAACTATATAACTTTTAAAACTCTAAAATTCTATTTATGAGTTTTTAAGCTGCAATTTCCCTTTTTAGAGTAAAAACTTTCTTTTTTGAAAATGCAATCTGTAAACCCAGGTATATTTCTATCAATTTTATTACATTTAGCCAGTTTAAGTGTTCTTTAAGTGATTCTCAAGTAATTGTTAAGTAATTCCGGTTTTTTATTTATTTTCTGCTTAACTCCAGAACTCTTTATCGTAAACATCAGGAGAATCTATTTCCATAATTTCATTAAGCTTTTTACGCTTTTCATTATCTTCAGATGTCCTTTTTGCCTTATTTTCCCTATCTGAAAAGCGAAAGTTCTTTCTTTCATCTGTCTCGGAGGATGAAAAAATTGTTGTATTTTTATCCCTTGAAATCACCTTTTCAGGACTTTTTACTCTCTCCTGAACAGGCTGAATTTTTGCGAATATAATAGGCTTTTCATCAGCAGATCCGTCCCTCAGTCTAGTTTCAAGTCTTGCAGAAGCTTCTTCAGCCTCATTTATATAATGATTGTCTTTCAGGGATGGATTTTCTCTCAGAGATGAAGCGCTTTTCCTCTCATTTTGCGGTTCAGGCCTTCTAAGGGGTGCTTCCTGCAAATTAAAGGAATTAGGAGACTGGAATTCAGGGTTTTGAACAGATCTTTCCCCCGGTCTTACAGAAGGCTTTTTTCCGGGTTGTTCCTGAGGCCTGGTTGGGGTCCAGTCGCCTTTTCCGGTAACATTGCTTTTTCTGGAGGCAGGCTGCCTGTTTAATTTCCGGAAAGTCTCTTCAGCATAGGTATCTTTGTTGCGATCATCCCTGCCTGACTTAACTTTACTTGTAGTGCTGTATCCTATAAGACAGATAGGCTCTCTTGTTCTCCATTCAAGGCAGAAAAGATGGCATTCCCGTCCTTTACAAGTCTGGTTTTCATCGAGAGGGCAGATTTCTGGAAGGGTCATAATATTAAGTAGAGCCGAATGTAAAAAATAGTTAACGGTGATAGAAATCTCATTCGTTCTAACTTATTTAACTTAAAATCATTATAGAAATCGTTATTTTGCAATTGCGATTTAGATAATTGCTGTTCAGACAGCAGACGAAATCACAGCCCTGTTCATAGCCCTTTCAAAGCTTCTGCGATTAAAGGCGCAACGCTCAACCTGCTTTCAGCTTTTTCAATAGTGTCAGTCGAGATTATATCTTTTACTCCGGCATTAAAAAGCCTCAGGGCTGCATTTCTTGCAAGGACAGGGTGTACGCATGCAATATAAACATCAAGTGCTCCCTGCGCTTTTAACATTCGGATTGATTCGGCCATTGTTCCCCCTGTTGCAATCATATCATCAATAAGGACAACATGCCTGCCAGTTGCATCGAGATTTTTGGTTTTAATTACAACCGTATCTCCACTGAGCCTGGTTTTTTGAAGATGGTCGAAATCGAAATTGAGGTCTGAAGCTACATTTTTTACAAGCCCCTCAGCTCCCTCGTCAGGGGCAAGCAGTAAAGTATTCTCCAGGCCCAGACCTGCAATATACTGTCCTAGCAGTTTTCCAGCATCAAGGTTTTTCGCAGAAGCAGGGAAATAGTCAAGAATGCTTTTCTCATGAATATTTACGGTAAAGACCCTATCCGCGTTTATACACCGCGCAACTGCGCGGGCACTTATTGGCTCTCCGGGCTTGAATTTCTTATCCTGCCTGGCATATCCCATGTAAGGGATTACAACGTTAATTTCTTTTGCACCTTCACATGCATCAATAAGCTGAAGCAGGGAAACGAGATCCGAATCTCTGGGGGTACTCTGGATAAGGGTAACATTTTCGTTTTCAATTTCTTCTGCAATTCGGAGATAAAGTTCTCCATCAGGAAAATAGTTAAATTCGCAAAGTACGGGCTCTATTCCTAAAGTGCGGGCAGTGCGGCTGGCAAGTAATTGTGATGCTGGTCCACCTATGATCTTCAAGTTAATACCTCAGTCTCCCGTCTTGATATATCCCATCCTTTAAAAAGCTTATTTTAATGGGCTTATTTTCTTTTTAGATTGTTGCCCTTTTTTTTAAAATACAGTTTAAATTATCCTTTAAGCTTCTCCAGCACCCTGATGTTTCTTATTGCAGTATGAGGGTAATTTCCAGTCTCATCTTTTTCTACGGATTTTACCATATCCCAGATAGTAAGTAATGCAGCAGACACACCGGTAAGAGCTTCCATTTCAACCCCTGTCTTCCCGACAGTCCTGACTTCTACCATAACCGAAATTTCTTCTTCCTGGACCTCAAAATCAACATCTATAGCAGTGATTGGGATCTGATGGCACATGGGAATTATTTCAGGTGTCTTCTTAATAGCAAGAATTCCTGCAACCCTTGCAGTTGCAAGAACATTTCCTTTTTCAACACTTCCGGTTTTTATCCTCTCTATAGTTTCCCTCGAAAGAAGAATTTCTCCTGAAGCCCGGGCTAGCCTGGAAACATCAGTTTTTTCACTGATATCAACCATACGCGCTCTTTCAGCTTCAAGATGAGTAAATTTCTTTTCCATAAAATCACAGCGTTTTTATAAGATTTTTATACACGATAAGATTCCTATACTTAATATTATTTATAAAATTTTTATAATTTGCGAAGTTTTTATAATATTATTGCAGCTTATTCGCCAGATCAATTAAATTCTTACCTGTTTCCTTTTTGAATAATCTTCAAGTGCCTCTTTAAGTTCTTCAGCGAGTTCTTCGGCTTCTTCAAGTTTCAATTTTATAATTTGTTCGTCTTCCCCATGAAAAATACTGATCCTTATTCTATTCCTTTCAATTTCCACGTCAATTTTTCGTTCATTTTCTTTTACCATTTAAACCCTCCCCTGTTCGATATATTTAATTAGAAATACAAATCAAATTGAATCAACAAGCAAATGTTATGTAATTAATTCTTTATTTTATTTTGTTTTGTTGTGTTTTGTTTTTTTTCGTTTTCTGCGTTCTAAAAGTTGCCAGTTTGTTTTTAAATGTCTTAATAGACATTTAAAAACGTTTATTCAGGCAATCTTTATCCAATCAATTTTTATCCTATATCCAATTCTTTAATAATTTTGGGAATTTCCTGGATTACATCAGTTGCAAGCAACCCATTTCCTGCTTTTTCAAAAGCCAGGTCTCCAGCAGCCCCGTTAATATATGCAGCACAGGCCGCAGCAAGGAAAGCCTCATTTCTTGAAAAGAGAGAGCCTGTAAGGCCTGCAAGGACATCTCCAGTACCTCCTACTGTCATGCCGGCATTTCCTGTCCTGTTAAGGAGAATCTGGGCTCCATCCGATATAATGTCAATTTTGCCTTTCAGAAGTGTTACTACGCCATTTTCTTCAGAAAATTCCCTGACGACTTTAATGCGCGCCTCAAGGTTTTGAGGGTTTTCCATTCCTCTCAAACGGGCAAATTCGCCTGCATGAGGGGTAATTATCAGTTCACAACTCCCTGCAAGGGTTTCGAAAAGAGGAGCTGAAAGCGCTGAAAGAGCATCGGCATCAAGAACCGCTTTTCTGCAAAAGGGCAGGATTCTTCTGACGGCTTCAAGGGTTTCTGAAGCCCTTCCAAGCCCCATTCCCATTACAACAATATCGTGGGAATTAATCAGGTCAATGAGAATGGACAGGTCTTCCGAACAGAGTACATCAGAGGAGAGTTTTCGGACAATCAGGTCAGGAGAATAGGATGCAATAATTTTAGCAATGGGTGCAGGTGCTGCTATGGTTACGAGATCTGCTCCTGCCTTCAGGGCTGCAAAACCTGCCAGGGCTGGAGCTCCTGAGTATGGGCCTCCCCCAATTACAAGAATTTTCCCGGAATCGCCTTTATGTCCTGAAACTTTTCTCTTATGCAAGAGCATAAGATCTCCTGGGCCTACATATTGTTCAGCAGCTTCAGGAATCCCGATCTCAGCGACTTTCACTGTGCCTGTATATTTTTTTGCTTTATCGGTTACAAGCCCTCTTTTCAAACGGTGGAAAGTAACTGTAAGTCCTGCATGAACTGCTTCTTCAAAATCCCCGCCATCCGGGTCAAGGCCTGAGGGGATATCTATGGAAATTACAGATTTTCCTGCCTCTGCTTCTGCTTCTCTGTTTATAAGCTCAATAGCTGTTAATTCGGGCTCTTTTAGCCTGCCTTTCACACCTGTCCCGAAAATCCCGTCCACAAGGAGTTCGGAATCCGAAAACCAGGCTGAGGCTTCGCCAGTAAGCTGGCTTGAATCCTTAATTTCCAGAATTTCCACATTGCTAAAACTTAAAAGAGAAAAATTACGGAATGCTTCCTCTGTTTTAATCTCCTCAGCTTTTCCTAAAAGGATCAGCCGTACACTATAGCCTGAAACCCCTGCAAGATGCCTGGCAGCAACGAAGGCATCTCCCCCATTGTTGCCTCTGCCTGCAACAAATAATACCCCGCCGCTTTCAAGTTTTTCCCTTATGTTTCGTGCAAGCTCAGCTCCTGCATTTTCCATTAGCTGGATAGGTAAAAGGCCGAGATGTTCGCAATTTTTATCTATTGCCTTCATGCGTGAAGAACTTATTAGTTTCATGACGATTACCTGCAGGTTTATTTTTAATTTCTGCGTTTATCTTTCTATTATTTCTGGATTTTTTAAATTTATATTGGGCATTAACATTCTTAAATTTGAATCTTCAATAAATAAAATTCTTAAATAAGGGTTTTTCAGGAGATCAGGATTAAATTTTGAGGATTGGAATTAGAAACTTAACCTTCCAGGCCTACAGAATTATTATATAAGGTTTATTTGATTTGTATGGTCGCATTATTAAGTTTTATAATAATTATAAAAGTCCTGAGAGGTTATATTAAATTTTAGAGCAGTGAAGATGATTTGAGAAGATTTTTACAGCACTTAATACATAATTTTCATAAAAAACAATCATTATCATTAAATTATTTAATCGACTTTATATTATACTTTTACGTTGAGGAAAACTTATTTGAGCTTATGGAGCATAGAGATCATATTTCAGTCGGAGTAAAAAATTCGATCTGAAAACAATTTATAGAACTAATTATTTTAAAGATGTCATTGCAAAAATTCTAGATGAAAGAGAATTTTATTGAAAATTAAGTACCTCTCGATTTACCAGTGCATTAGAAAAAATTTGCATGAAAATCAATATAATCTTAAAAAAGAAATTTACAATATATAACAGAGAATTAAGGAAAATAATTAAGATAAAAACAAAACGATAATAAGGGAACAAGAATAGTCTTTTTAAGACTATATTAAGGATCAATTCCTTTAAGTATAAAGAAATTATAAAAATCTAGCAAATATTATATATTAAAAGTGATATTTCAGTAAGAATAATAAACTAAGAGAAACATTTCAGTAAGAGTAATAAATAACATATATAATTTATTAAACAAAATAAATAAAAAATAATTATATAGAAAAGAATTAACTAAAAAATAATTGATTTAAAAATAATTATCTAAAAAAATAATTAATCTGAAAATGATATATCCAGAAATAAATATCTACAAATAAATATCTAGAAAAGAATAGAGATCTAAGCAAGTTTCATAATTAAGAAATTGAATATAGAAACAGCCTGAATTGCAGCCAGTAACAGTTATCAACCCAACTGGAAAAATGCTGTAAAAGGCAGGATCCTGATAAAATGTTTGCCTTTTTTTGCATGTATCCCGAATTATACAGGACAGGGAGGCTTATTCTTGTCTAATTTTTCCAAAGATGCGGATAGCAACCTGAAAAACACAGTTAAACCCAGATATCTGGTTCTTGGAAGCGGAAGTGTTGGTTTTGCGCTTGCAAAAGAACTCAGAGAGAGCAATAAACTTGTAATCATTGTAGATAAAGATGAGGCTAAGGTTGAAACGCTCAGGGAGGAAGGATTTGAAACCATTGTAGGAGATATTTCCGATCCTGAGCTTGTTAATAAAATTGACCTGAAAAATGTTGTTGTTGTACTTTTCCTGACTTCAAATAACGAGGCCAATAGAAAAGGTATTGAGAATTTCAAAAAAGTAGTAAACCCTGACGTCCAGCTCTTTTCAAGAGCTTCAGATATAATCAGCAAAGAAAGAATGGAAGACCTTGGAGCGGATTATGTTTTTATGCCCTCAAAGCTTGTTGCAAGCTCCCTTTCCCGGTCTTTAGAAAGAGCTGAGTCCGTGCACAGAGGCAATAGACTTGCAAGGTGGCTGAAAGGAATAAGAGATAAAAAGCTCGCTATAGTGATTCATGATAACCCTGACCCGGATGCAATTTCGAGCGGGCTTGCTCTGAAAGAAATTGCAAAAAATCTTGGAGTGGATTCCAATATTCTTTATCACGGCAGGATAGGGCATCAGGAAAACAAAGCCTTTGTAAACCTGCTCGGGATTGACCTTGGAAAGATAGAAGAGCATGACCTTGAAGATTTTGACGAAATTGCTCTTATAGACTGTTCCATTCCCGGAGTAAACAATATGGTTCCTGCAAATTCCTATGTAGGGATCGTAATCGACCATCACCCTCCGGGAGAAATCGAGATAAAGGCTGATTATATAGACATTCGGCCAAATTTCGGAGCAACCGCTACAATTATGACAAAGTACCTGCAGCAGCTCAACATTAATATCTCCAAGACCCTGGCAACAGCTTTACTTTACGGAATAAGGACAGATACTCAGGACTTCAAGCGAAAGACAGACCCTGCAGACCTTTCTGCTGCTTCCTATCTTTATCCGCTTTCAAACCACAGTATTCTTGACCAGCTCGAACAGCCCTCAATGGCTATCGAAACCCTTGAAGTGCTTGGAGAAGCTATCAGGAACAGACAGGTACTTGGAAGCTATCTTCTTTCAAATGTAGGGAATATCCGGGACAGAGATACTCTTCCTCAGGCTGCAGATTACCTCCTGGGCCTTGAAGGGATTTCTACAACCGTTGTTTTCGGGGTTACCGATGACCGGATTTACATCTCAGGCCGCAGCAATGATATCAGAGTAAATCTTGGAGAAATTATGCGCCAGGCCTTTGGAGAAGATGCAGGCGGGCATGCAAATGCAGCAGGAGCCCAGATTCCTTTAGGGGTCTTCAGCGCTACAAAAGATAGACAAACCCTCTTAAGGCTGGTCAACGAAGCAGTTGTTAAGCGGTTCCTGACTGCTGTAGGAGTAGAAAGCATAGGGGAATAAAAGCCAAATATCAAAAATTTTTTAAAATCTGAGAAAAATCCAAAAAGCTTAAATTAAAAAAGAGGAATAAAATTTCATCTCAAACAAGTCAAAATAATAAAAAGAGAAAAGAGAATATGAAGCAGAATCTTTAAAAAGAAAAATAGTTTAAGAGGCAGTTTTTTCTTTTTTCCTCTTTTTAATTCATTTCTAATAAATATTGGCATTACTTTCCTATTATTCCTTATTTTTATTTAGTACATTTAATTTTTTTGTTTTTTGTTTTTTGTTTTAGTTTTTCAGTACTTATTTTTATTACTCATTTTGTGATTCCTTACTCCTGAAAATTTCAGAAAATTAAAATGATTTAAGTTTGTATCTGGCTATATTAGCCAGATCAGCTTACTTTTATCGTATTCCCATTAAGAACATCATTTTCCGTTACCTGGATCCCTGTTGCAGTTGTATTCTTTCCGGAAATCAGGGAATAAGCAGACTCGCTCTTTATATCACCGGTAGATTCTCCTGTCGCATAGGGCACAGAAATTTCAAACAGACCTTCATTATTTGCCAGCACGGTATTTTGATAGGTGAATTTTCTACCTGTATTCGAACTCAGCTCAAGAGCTGCAGTAACAGCCTGGGAAGGGCTTGCAGAGCCTAAAAGCTTGGCTCCCTGGACATATTCGAATACTTTTACAGTATTATTTCTATTTTGTTCAATTGTGGGATCCACTTCACTTTCATGGACTAAACGCAGGCTTCCAAGGTTTGATCCGTCAAGCTGTTGAAGTTTATACACCTGAGTATTGAGGTAGCTCGGTTTTGCAGTAGCAACAGTTCTCAGGCCTGTTTGTTCCTTTACTGTTTTGATCTCATAATAATCAGTAAGGTTTTCTCCTGCAAGCTCAGCTATGGCTCCAAATTTACCTTTTGCCATAAGTGTATCAGTGATTACGTACTTTACGTTAAGCTTATCCATGATTGCCTTTGTTTCCGGTTCTGAGCCAGAGATAAAGAAATTTGCAGAATCCTCTACTCCAGTCTGGAAATTATTTGAAATCACAGGCCTTTTTGAGAGGTAAAGTATCCAGTTCCCATAGTCCCACCAGCTAAGGACGCCATATTCAGGAGTTTTGGAAGGCTCAAGGAAGTAAGAAGTCTCGGGGCTCGACGCTTCAAGCCATTTCAGAGAGTCCTGCCAGGCAGGGTCAAATGAAGGTGAGGTTTTCACATAGTTAATCCCTATCCAGAGACAGGGGCCGAAAATAAGACCTATAAGGGCTATGGATGAGACGATTTTAAAATAATCGGGTTCTGCCGAATTCTTCGAACCGGACCCTGACTTTGCTGACCTGAATTTTGCAGTTTCATTTTTTGAGGGTTCGTTTTTATCTTTCGCGTTTAATTTAGATTTTGGCTTTGATTTGGATTTTGTTTCGTTTACTGCCTGAACAGCCGGAGAACTGTTTTTCCCGGGTTTTGGAGTAGATTTCCCTAGTTTTGCGATTTCAGATTCAAAATTCAAAGACTCAAGTAAAACCCATAGTAAATACGCAGTAAGAATTGAAACATTTACAACAAGCAAGTATGAAAAACGCCTCTGGGAGAGCGCAAGGAATATGAAAAAGATTGTCCAGAGCAGGAAAAATAACCTTTCAGGCTTTGAATTTTCTCCTTTCCATTCAAGGCTGAGCAGGAAAAGCCCTCCAAAAGCAGCAATCAAAGTAAGCCCAAAAGCGCTGAATACTGCTGAAAAATCAAGGCCTCCCCGCTGATTCAAAAAAAGGGGTACAGCTTCCGAAATCGTGCCTATATATTCTCCGCTTCCTGAGAAGAACCTCATACCCTCAATCACAAAAGCATAGGTTTCTGCAGAAAGGACACGGATTGATATAAGACCTGCAACGCAAACTATAATTAAAACCGCAGGATAGTATTTCCAATCAAGCTCTCTTTTTGAAAACTGCATGGAAACAGCCCAGAGCACGAGAATGCCAGCAAGCATACCCAGGATATAAATTACCTGGAACCAGGAAAGATAGGTCCCGCTTATCTCGAGGCCAGGGCGTATGGAAGCTGCTATGAAAGGAACAGTAACAAGAAGAGTTGCAAGAAGGCTTGTAATCGAACAGATGAAAAGATAATCCGATTTTTTTCCGGCTTTAAGGTCTATTGTGGTCTGTATGAACACATACAGTACAATAAAGCTGACAAAAACCGGAGCTCCGATCCACGTAAAAATAAGGAGCGCAAAAAATAAGCCTGACATTGCTGCAGCTGCAAGAGATTTTAAGAGCGTTTTTTCAGAAACAATATTTTTCAGGGAATTAAAAGAAAGCTCTCCTTCCCTTGCCCATTTTAAAGCCAGGATAAAGAACATAAAAGCTATTGTTGAAAAAAGAGTCTCTGCTACGTGATGGTCAACTGCACCGAACCTTGAAATAAAAAGATGGCCTGGAAGGACTGCAAAAATAGCAGCTGCAAGAATTCCTGTTTTCCTGTCAAAGAGCGAGCTTGCCACTACATACAGGGGAATAATTGTCAGAACTCCGAGAATTACTGGCAGTAAAGCTCCTGCAAATTCTATTGTATGGACATCCGGCTGGCCTGCTCCAAGAAGTTTTGCAAATGACGCTCCCAGAAAATCGAAAAGAGGGGGCCATCCTACCTCAAAACCGTAAGGATAATTAAGATATGAGTCGAAATTGAGAGAATTTGGGAAATTAAAAGTAGTATAAAGGATGCGCCGCATATGATAAAAGTCATCATATCCTGTAAAGATTATGCCTCCGTTTGCAGTAACAGGGCCATAGGAGAGCATGCGCATGAGAAAAGCAATCAGGAGAATTGCTCCTAAGGAAATAATTACAAGTTTTGAACTCTTATCTGGTTTTTTTGCCGTTGAATATCCCATGCTTTTATTCGTCGTAACCAACTCTTTATGTTTTTACTTGTTTGCTTTTACACTTTTAGTTAAAGTAACCTTTGATAATGATCGAATCAGTAGATTATATAACTAAGGTTTTGTTATAAGGTGTTATAATCTGAAATATAAGTAAGTAATTCGCCCTTATATGCATCCTTCAAAAAGAAACAGGCGTGACAAATCTCAATCAACCTTAATTTTATCAGTTTATTCCCTGTTATTTTATTTCGGATTGTTAATTTAAAGATAATTAATCTAACAGATGCCTGATAAACATCTTATGAACATCTAGCAAGTATTATATATACCTCTCCCAATTTTGGAGTAAATCTTTCAATATATTTATAAGCATTGAGTTTGAAGGATTCTGGAAATCAAAAAGAAAAGAGTTCAATAGTGATTAAAGTTTTTAATTATTTAAGTAATAAGTTCCCCGAATCTGCGTCAGCAAATCCCGAAAAAAGTGAGAGACTAATGAAAATAGCTATATTTCATGATTACTTTGGAGCAATAGGAGGAGGAGAAAAACTTGTCCTCATGCTCGCAAAACACTTTAATGCCGACGTTATTACTACGGATTTAAACCTTGAATCCATTAAAAAAATGGGATATCCGGAGGTAAAAATAATAAGTTTGGGGAAAACAGCAAAAATCCCTCCTTTAAAGCAGATTTCTGCATCTTTTCTTTTTGCAAGCTGCGATTTTTCAGAAAAATACGATTTCTTTATATTTTCAGGAAACTGGGCCCATTTTGCTGCAAAGAAACATAAGCCAAACCTGTATTACTGCCACACTCCAACCCGGGCCTTTTATGACCTTTACACTACCTTCCTTCAAAGGCAGCCTATTTATATTTCAATTCCTTTCAGGATCTGGGTCAAGTTACACAGGCCGATTTCCGAGTATTACCTTTCACATATCCATAAAATTGCAGCAAATTCAAAAAACACCTCAGACAGAGTTAAAATGTATTTCAAAAGGGAGTCTGAAGTAATTTATCCCCCTGTGGATACCGCAAAGTTTACCTGTAAAGAGTATGGAGATTTCTGGCTCTCAGTAAATCGGCTCTATCCTGAAAAAAGAGTAGAGATCCAGATCGATGCCTTTAAACAAATGCCTGAAGAAAAACTCGTTATTGTTGGCGGCTATTCAAAAGGAGACCATGCCAAAAGTTACGCGGAAAATATCCTGAGCAATTTACCTGAAAATGTAAAAGTTCTTGGAGAAATCCCCGAACCCGAACTCCTTGAAATTTATTCCAGGTGCAGGGGTTTTATCTGTACCGCTATGGATGAGGATTTTGGAATGACACCTGTAGAGGCTATGGCAAGCGGAAAATCTGTTATAGCTGTAAACGAAGGAGGATTTAAAGAAACCGTAATAGACGGAAAGACAGGCTTTTTAGTTAATGCCGATTCCCGGAGTATTATTAAAGCTGTAAAATCCATATCTTCCAGGCCAGAAAAGTATCGGGAAGCCTGTCTTGAGAGAGCAAAAGAATTTGATATTTCCCTTTTTGTTCAAAAAATAAAAAATGTGATTTACGATGACTTTAAAACATTTAGAAGAACTGTATGATTATCGGGACTTGATCTGGAAATTGTCCTGGGGAGAGTTCAAGCTCAGGTATAAAAATTCCATACTCGGATACTTCTGGTCTCTTCTTGAGCCTCTTTTAATGCTCACAGTCCTTTACCTGGTATTCTCAAACCTTATGAGGGTTCAGGTAGAACATTATCAGTTGTTTTTATTACTGGGTCTTATTTTATGGAACTTCTTAAGCAGATCTACAAATATTGGGATGTTTTCCATAGTTGGAAGGCCTGATATGGTTAAGAAGATTTACTTCCCAAGAGATATCTTTGTAATCTCTTCCTGTGTTACAGCCCTGCTCATGAGTATTTTCGAGTCAGTTGTTTTTTTCATATTTATGGCAGTCCTGAGGGTTCCCCTATCCGTTAATTTAGTGTACGCTCCCCTAATCCTTGTTTCCCTTTTCTTTCTGGCTCTTGGCCTGGCCCTGTCCCTTTCAGCCCTTAATGTATATTACAGAGATGTACAGTTTATCTGGGACGTGCTTATGCAGGCAGGTTTCTTTGCAACTCCAATTCTTTATACTATGGACATTCTTCCGGAAAACTTCAGGCAAATCGTGCTCTTAAATCCGATGGCCAGAATTATTATTTCTGCAAGAGACACAATAATTTATTCGACTCCAGCCAGACTTGAAGACCTGTTATTTATGTTTGCTGCTTCAGCCTTTTTCCTTGTAATAGGCTACATTATTTTTTCAAAACTTGAACCAGGCTTTGCGGAGGAAATCTGATGCCTACGATTGAAGTTGAAAACCTTCACAAAGTATTCCGTATCCCGCATGAAAAGAGGAACACTATTTTTGAGTCCCTTACAGGGGCTTTAAGGCCTCCAAACTACGAAACCTTCCAGGCTCTGGATAACATAAACTTCGCAGTAGAAGAAGGCGAAGCCCTTGGAATTATAGGGGAAAACGGGAGCGGGAAAAGTACGCTGCTAAAGATCATAGCAAATATTCTCCGTCCTACCAAAGGAAGCGTTAAAGTCCATAAAAGAATCACTCCTTTTCTTGAACTTGGAGTGGGGTTTCAGCCCAATTTTACAGCCGCAGAAAACGTGAAAACCTATGCTTCAATTATGGGAGTTTCAAAAAGGGAAATTGAGGCAAGACTGGAGGATGTACTTGATTTTGCAGGGCTTGAAAAATTCAGGGATACCAAACTGAAGAACTTTTCCTCAGGTATGCAGGTAAGGCTGGCTTTTTCCACAGCAATCCAGACCGACCCGGAGATCCTTTTGATGGATGAGGTGCTCGCAGTAGGAGATATGGAATTCCAGCAAAAATGCCTGGATGTGCTTAACCAGTACAGAAAAGAAGGAGTTACAATAGTATTTGTTTCCCATGACCTCGGATCAGTCAGGAGATTCTGTGATAGGACTCTTCTCCTGCATCACGGGACACAGGTAGCCCTTGGGAATACAGGCGATGTCATTGATAAATATGTTTATGGAGGAAATGAAACCTCAGACCCTGCCCCTTCAGAATCCGAACATGGTGGAACCGGAACTAATGAAGAGCCTGAAGTAAAAACCCGCTGGGGAGATAAAGAAGTTGAGATTACAAATGTCGAATTCTATGATAAATTCGGAAATCCGAGTTCCCGATTTAATTCTTTTGATCCTTTAACAATCAGAATTTTCTATCATGCCCAGAGAAAAGTCCTTGACCCGGTTTTCGGGATTGCTCTTTATTCGGAAAAAGGCGAACACGTTTTCGGGACAAATACCGAACTTAAAGACCTTACCATTAATTCTATCGAAGGCAGCGGACATATTGATCTCGTAATAGACAGGCTCACTATATTTACTGGAAGATTTTTTTTAACCGTGGCTGTACATTCCCATGACCATAAGCCCTATGACTGGCACGATAAACTTTACTCCTTTGATGTCATGCCTACATCAAGAGACGCCGGGCTTTTTGAGATTCCCTGCACCTGGAAACTTTGATAAGCCGGACAGCCGCTTTTAATGAGGTAGATAGAAATGACCACTCCCGAATTCGGAGAAAAAGAAATTCAAGTTGAGGAGATTATGGAAAAAGTCAGAGAGAATATCCAGAAAAGAAAAGGCCCGCAAACCGGCCTTAATCCTGATTCAAATATTGATCCCAATTCTAAAAATAATTCTGAATCGGATAACAGATCTGGAGAACATCTGTCTGGTTTTCCTGAAAAAGATCTGCAGGATTCTGATCTCCAGAATGACCTTGATTATCTGTCTTCAAACTGGAAAACGGACAATGAAAACTATTCTATAACCTCACACCGCCCTGTTCTGGGGACTTTTCTTGTTAAAGGAAGAGGGCTTGTCCACGGCGAACTCAGGCGGTATCTTGATCCTGTAATCTTAAAACAAAATCATTTCAATAAAACTACGGCTTCTGTTTTGAATAAACTTTATCCGCGTCTCAAATCAGAACTTTCCAGGGAATTAGAGAGGAAAATCGAAGTCTTAAAACCCGAACTCCGAAACGAATTAACAAACGAATTAAGAAAAGACCTTAAAGAAGAAATAAATAATGAAATCGAGACCTCTAAAACTATAATAAATAATGAAATAAACACTGCCAGAGATAGTTTAAAAATCGAAATGAGAAAAGAAATAGAGAAGGAAGCCAGGAGTTTAAAGCCAGACATCTACGAAGAAGTAGATAAAATCTTCAATTCCTTTATTTCTTCAGTAAACACTGATATTGAAAATAAAGCCTGGCTACGTAATGTACTGGATAATAAAATAAAAGAAGCTTATAAGCTTCAGGAAATTAAGGCTTCCGGGTCCAAAAATTCAGAAGAAGCTGAAGGATCAAAAGAATCCGAAGAATTAGGGATCAATTATTTTGAATTTGAGGAAAGATTCAGGGGTTCATGTCAAGATATAAAAGGCAGGCAAAGTAAATTCCTGAAATACTTTGAAAACTGCTCCCATGTCCTTGATATCGGATGCGGTAGAGGAGAATTTTTAGAACTTTTAAAGGAAAATGGGATCAAAGGTAAAGGAGTAGACCTCGATGAGGACATGGTAGAACAGTGCAGGTTAAAAGGGCTCTGCATAGAACTTAATGATGCAGTCTCTTACCTTGAACAGGTCCCTGACCAATCTCTTGATGGGATCTTTATTGATCAGGTGGTTGAGCATCTAGAACCTCCTTATTTGACAAAATTGCTCAGATTATGCTACCAAAAACTAATTCCAGGCCATTATATCCTTATTGAGACTGTAAATCCGCTTTCTTTATTCTCGTTTGCAAATTTCTACATCGACCTAACCCATATTAAACCTGTTCATCCTGAAACCCTGAAGTTTTTACTTGAATCCACAGGCTTTACGGCGCTTGAAACATATTTTATTTCTCCGGTATCGGAAGATGCCAGATTGCAAAAACTTCCTGCGTTTGAAGGAACCAGCGAGAGGGAAAAGGTTATTGCAGAAGTATATAACCGGAATATTGATTTATTGAATAACAGGCTTTATGGAGCTCAGGATTACGCTATAATAGGGAAAAAGTAAAAAACAGCCTTTCTTTAACTTATCGAAATAGAAATGATACAATAGAACCATAACAAACCAATAGAGACAGATCCCAAGAAAGAGATAAAACAGATAGCTAATTGATGCCTATGACCCAATATCCTGAAAAAAAATCCTATGATTTTATTGCAAGCCTTGGATCTGCATGTATTGTGGCAGATAAGCTTGGAAAAAATAATTTAAGGTTATTTTCAGGCCCTCTGGATTGGATCGTAGGAAATCCTGAGAATACTGCCAGCTTTATAAAAAATGATTTCAGGGATTTTTTAAATCTGGATGATTTAAATATAAAGGGTATTCATGAGAATAATACCACCTATCTGGTTCAGGATACCAAGCACGATTTACTTTTTGTTCACGATTTTTTAAAAGATATCCCTTTAAAAACTCAGTATCCTGATATTAAGAAAAAATACACCAGGCGAATTCAGAATTTCTATAATTGGGCCTCTAAAGCAGAAACTGCTCTATTTGCAATTTACTTTCCCGATTCAGCAAACTATTTACAGCAAGCTGAAGATCTGATTCTTATTTTAAAAAATAGGTTTCCATCCCTGGATTTTGATTTGCTTGTTATCTTTTTGTCTGACAAAAAAGAAGCTAAAATCTCAAAGGTCCTGGAAAACTGCTATGTTGCCAATATATACCATAACGAAAGCAATTGGGTTGATTCCGATCCTTTCTGGAGACATATTTTATGCTTTTTCTCTCTTAAGTTCTCCTTTAAAACCCTTGAGCTTGCAAATATCTCCCCCCTGGAAAAAAAGATAATTGGGCCGGAAACTCTGGATTTTAAAAACCCTGGCCAGTTTATATATACAGGACTTGCTCAGCCTGAAAACTCAGGCAGATGGTCTACAGGAAACAAAACTCTAATTGGGGTAAAAACTCGTAGAAAAGTTTCTAAAATGCTTGTGAAATGCAGCAGCTACAGGAATACCTATTCATTTGTCCATGTAAATGGAGAATACGCTGGAGTCCTTGATTTTACAGGCTCAAAACATCTTGAGAAAAAATTAGACATTTCTTTTATTCCAATGCCTGAAAATGAGCTCATTATAGAGGTTTTCCATGATATGCCGATTTCTCCTTTATACATCGGGGAATCAGGGGATTCAAGAGAACTCGGAGTATATTTTAATTATATAAAGTTTTCATAATTATTATAAAGCATTGTTCAGAAGATTAGGCCTCCATATCCCCAGGTGAAGCATTATCAGGCTGCATTTTTGAAGAACCGGAATTTTCATCTTTGTTTAGCAGCATATCCTCAGATGTTTCAAACTGCTTAGGTTTTTCTGATTTCTCAGAATTCAAATTCTCTTTACACAATTCCATAACTTTCTTAGTAGCGATATCCCAGGTATGATTTTCCATTACTTTTTTAAATCCGTTTTCTCCAAACTCCACAGCTAATTTCTGATCTTTTAAGAGTATTCCGATTTTTTCTACGATTTCAGATTCATTTCCGCACAAAAACCCATCTTTGCCTTCACTAATCAGGCTTGAAACCGCTCCGCAATAAAGATTACCGATAACAGGCTTTTTCCTTGCCCAGGCTTCACAGAAGACCATCCCGAAACTCTCGCTTTCTGACATCATGGCAAAGACTTCACAGGCATCATATGCACTTACAAGGTCTTCCTGGGAAACTTTTCCAAGGTAGGAAACACATTTTGAATCAATGGAAATTTTATCGTCATCAGGGCCTATCATGATCAGATGGGTATCTTCAAATTCCTGGTTTATTTTTTCTATAGCTTTTACAAGAAAATCATACCTTTTACTCGGGTTTTTACGGGAAACAGTAAGGATTATCCTTTTATTTTCAAGCCCATACTTGGCTTTAAAGGCATTTCCGTCAATATTTTCCTGGAAATAAGCTTCTTTATTAATTCCAGGCCCCACAAATATACTTTTAGCCCCGATCCTGTCATAAAAAGCTTTTTTGGAATATTCGGAATTTGCAAGAACGAGATTCCCTTTTTTTATGGTCTCATAGTAATGCTTCCAGTGATAAAATTCATCATCAATATGCATTAACGGCAAGAGGATTAGAGGGACATTTTGTTTTTTTGCGATTAATGAAGCTTCAAGGGTATTGAAAGGAAGCATCTGGGCAATGACAATATCATAATTAGCAACATTTTTTTCAAGCCACTGGACCATTTCAGGGGAATTTGGGCCTCGCATATAATTAAAGAATTTCCCGTAAATTTCAGGTCTTTTATTTGCATTGCCTATAAAGTGCTCAACAAAAGTTCCTGTTTTAAGAAGCACTTTTCTGTAATCATTTTCCAGGTCAAGTTTTTTTTCAAGCTTTGTTTCAATTTTCTTCTCAGTTTTTCTTTCAGTTTTGCTTTCAATCTCTTCTGTTAGGTTTCCATCTGCAAGATAACTGATTTCAGAGACAGTTATTCCAAGGCTCCTGAAATCTTTCAAAGGCCTCCAGGGCCGGCTTAATTTAAAAGAGATTAGGAGATCCCCCGAAATTTCAGGAAGATCAAAGCTTATCTGTCCCCAATCTTTTATCTTCGGGAGGGGGCGGCGGGATTCATAATTCGGAGCAAGGAAGAGGATTTCCCCTCCAATTCTTCTGGGATTTTGAATTGTTAAGCTGAATTTTGTAATATTTTTATCTTTAATTAAGATAGCAGGATTTCTTTTTGTCCAGCGCATGGAAAAGCTGCCATATCTTTCAAGCTGGTTCCAGCCGGTTAATAAGATTCCGCTTCCTTCTTCCAGCTCTTTTTTGCAGATTTCGAAGAGCTTTTCTTCAGCAGCTTTTTCTTCTTTATCAAGTTCGTTCTGGATAAATTTTTCAAAAATAAAAGAAAGGTACCTTGAGGGATTTTTTACGGGAAAACGCGTTACTTTGACTCCATTGATCTCTTCATCCTCAAGCGTATTATCCCAGAGTTCTCCGGATTTTATTAAATGGGTAATTCCCTGGGATTTTGTGGTACAGATCTCGACTTCAGCCCCGAGCCGGCTGAGCCCTTCGGCTAATTCTTTCATATGAAATTCCGCTCCGCCGTAAACGTCCTTTCCGTACCTGAATGTAATGCCCAGTATCCTCATAGCAGTCTTTATATTAGATGAGACTTTACTCTTAAACTTATGTCATCTCTTTTAGCTTTGAGTTTCCATCCTGCGTTTTATCCTCCAAAGAGCGGGGGAGAAGAGCGCTTATATAATATTTATAATAATCTTTCCAAACACTTCAAAGTTAAATTGATCACATTTACCTATCCTAATTCTAATAACGTTGTCGAAAGATTCGAGCACAACGAGAATTTTACAGAAATAAGAATTCCGAAAACAAAAGTAAGTGCAGTTTTTCATCACTTTGTTAACAGGTGCTCGGATATTAAAGAATGCTCAGCAGTTGTTACCTCCATTGAAAGCAGGTTCAATAAGAACTTCAAACAGGTAATAAAAGAGGAAATCGAGAAAGCTGAAACAGTGATTTTTGTTTATCCGTATTTATACACCGTTTCTGAACGATTTTTAGAAAACAAAAAAATAATTTACGAATCCCATAATCTTGAATACGAGCTTATGAAAGAAGCATTTTCAGGCTCAAGTGTTGGGAAATTTTTACTGGCATATATTTATCAGTTAGAAAAATCCCTGTCTGCAAAAAGTAACTGTATTTTTGCAGTTTCCGAAGAGAATAAAGCTCAACTTTCTAATCTCTATGGGATAGATAAAAACAAGGTTTACGTTTCCCCAAATGGGGTAAATCCTGAAATATATAATGATTTTATTAAAGAGAAATTCGGGGACAAAGACAAACTCAATATTACAGAAAAAGCATGTGTTAGAGAAAACTTCAGTATAAAAGAAAAATATAAAAACAAAGAGAAATGTAAAGCTGAATTTAAAGATTACTCCGGAGAAAAAAACCTTGGTGGAAGAACGCTTCAGGAAGAAATAGATACTTCAAGGGCTTCAAAACCCTCAGGAATCTGTACCTTTATAGGAAGCTATCATCCTCCTAATATAGAAGCTATAGAGAATATAGAAAAAATCGCCCTCAAAATGCCAGATATTCTTTTTTTAGTAGCCGGAAATGCTTCTCAATATTTTATAAATTCCGGGCTTGTTGAAAAAACAAATCTTGAAATCTGCAATATAATCAGCAAACAGAAAATAACATTGGAAGACGGCTTTTATGGAGTTGAATATTGGGAATCAATTCCAACAATCTGGTGTAAACCCCAATTTGCAATTTCTGTTTCCGGCACAATTGAGTTTATCGAACTCAATGTTTATTCTTCCGAAGAAAAAGAGCTTAAAATTAAAATTAAAATTAAAATTGATGAAACTGATAAAATTGAGGATAAAGGTAACAATCATAAGCTTATTTCTTTTGATTTAAAGGAAGGGTGGAACCGAATTAAAATAGATATACAGGATAGTGGCGGGTCCAAAGATAGTTTGAAAGATGTAGAGGCTACGGAAGAAATAAAAGACGTGAAAGATAAAAATTATGATATCCTGTTTGAATCCGGGATTTTTAAAAATGATACAAGAAGTCTTAGTGTTGCTGTTCAGGAAATCAGTTATTCTGAAAACGGAAATATTTTTAAATTCGATTTAAGTAAAGGCCCAAACCAGCCTTATACATTAAAAAATGTAAAAAATGTCATATTATTGGGCAGATTAAGCGATGAAGAAAAACAGGCCCTGTACAGAGTAACTGATATAGCCTTAAACCCTATGACAGGTGGTTCAGGCACGAATATAAAAATGCTCGATTATATGGCAGCCGGACTTCCTGTGATTTCATCCTCCATAGGGGCAAGAGGCCTGGATCTGGAAAACTACAAAAATGCCATTATTTGTGAAATTTCCGAGTTTCCTGGAAAAATTTCACAGCTTCTTGGGGATAAAAAGCTGTATAAAGAAATCAGTCATAATGGACGCAGACACGTCGAAGAGAAATTTGACTGGAGCAAAATAGCTTCTGAGATGGTTAAGGTACTGGGGAAAGTATGAAAAATATGACTAAAAATAGGAAAAATATAGTTGTGTTTAATGATTTTCCAATAAATCCTCCCAGATTTGGGGGACAGATCAGGATTTATAATATTTACAAAAACCTGGCTCAAAAATATAATGTGACCTATATCTGCTTTGGGAGCTCAAATTCGAGTGAGAAAAATTCAGTTGAGAAGAGCCTGATTTGCGAGAATTTTCTGGAAATTAAGGTCCCTAAAAGCAGGTTTCATAAGAATATGGATGCTGTGGCAGGAAAATTATTAGGGGTTTCCGTTGACGATATAACTGCCATGTTTCTCTGCAAACAGAACCCTGAGATCGATGCTCTTGCAAGGGAGTGCCTGGAAAAATCCGATCTTGTAATTCTTTCTCATCCTTATATGTATCCTCTCATCCGGGATTATGTAAAAAATAAGCCTTTAATTTATGAATCTCACAATGTAGAAGCTCTTTTAAAAAAATCTTTGTTGGGCAGCGGCCTTATAAGAAATTATATTTCCAACAAAGTCAAAATTGTTGAAAAAGATCTTTCCCGAATGGCCGATTCTATTTTTGTCACATCTAAAGAGGACCTGAACAGTATTCAGGAACTCTATGAACTGGAAGAAAATAAGATTTATGTATCCCCAAATGGGGTTGATATCAATACTTTTGAGTTCCTTTATAAAGAAGGGAATCCGATAAAGGAAAAAATAATAGACAGGCCTCTGGTTATTTTTCTTGGAAGCGGGCATCCTCCGAATGTACAGGCCGCTAAAATTATCCTTAAAGAAATTGCCCCTAAAATAAAGGAAGTTTATTTCCTGATCTGTGGAAGCGTTTGCTGGGGAATTAAAAATGAAAACAAAGGAAAGAATGTAGGCCTAGCTTATGAGGTCACAGAGGAAGAAAAACTTGAACTGTACCGGCTTTCGGATCTCGCTATAAACCCTATGGTTAGCGGTTCGGGTACTAATATCAAGATGCTGGACTATATGTCTGCCTCTCTTCCGGTTATTTCCACACCTATCGGAGCAAGAGGCCTGAATCTTGAAAATTACAGCAACGTAATAATCTCTGAAATTCCTGAATTTCCCGAGAAAATCCGGGAAATCCTGACCGATAAACAGCTATATGAAAATATAAGTTCAGCAGGGCGTAAAGTAGTTGAAAAAGAATACAACTGGAATACAATTGCCTCGCATATGTGTGGAATTCTTGACGTGGTTCTAGAAAAAAACTCTATGCCAAAATTGTAATTCACATTTTAACTTTTTACACTTACAATTTACCCATTTCAATCAATTAAGTATCGAATAAATGATATTTTAAATTCCTCGTTTTCAGAAAATAAAGGCATATTAATGATATAGTTAATTTATGTCCTGAAATTCGTACAATTATAATTTTATATTATAAATAAAAATTTGTATTAACCTAGGTTAGTTAATATATGAGCTTGTTTCAAAACTACCTTCAATCCCTCAATATTCAGGAATAGATAATCAAAATAAACGAACTAAATAAAATACCTGTTATTGGTTAAAAACATGAATAGTAGGAATTTTGAAACCAGCTTTATCTCAAACCTGATTTATAACTAAATATGACTGTTTATACTTTTTTCCCCCACATTTCCTGTTTTGCCTTCTGAACTCTCTCTTTTTTTACAATTTGCGCACCAGTTAAGCTAGAATTTTCGTTCAAAGAATTATCTGCTACGTTGATAACAGATGAAAAATTAGGTACAGTTTTGTTATAAAAACTCTTAAAGACTTTCAACCCATAATCTGCCTTTTTCTTTTATTTTATACGTAGCTGGCTTTTTACCTAATTCATTTTCTATTTCAATTAACCCCATCATCTCAAATTTAATGTTTGCTTTTGATAATCCATCCTCTCGCGGCCCAAATTTGTCCCTTTCGAAATCAAAGTTTTGTCCACATTTGTGACCGTTTTCAATCAAAGATTCTTTTAGTTCATAGCATAACTTTTCGAATTTTAGATTACCTTCAATACAATTTGTTTTATACAAACTGTACATTTGTAGAAAATTTTTATTTATTTTCTCTTCTTTCATTTTGAGTCAAATCCGAACAAGTCTTTATTAAATTTTATACTCGTTGTTGGGAGTCCTAAAAAATGGTTATAAGATCTATCAGCTGTTAAAATCAGAAATTGAGTGTCATTATTCTTACACTTTTCTTTTATTAAACTAAGTAAGTTGGTTTTATTATGAGCATCCTTACCAAGATTTATATCATCGTATAATCCGTCAGCAGGGTCATCAAGAATAACAAAACCGATTAATGAAGAATTATACTCATTATCTAGATCAATGAAAGTAAATAATAAAGCTGCATCTAAACACTTTTTTTCAGACTCACCAATTTCTTTAGAGTCAGAAATATCGTCTATTTCTTCACATTTGTTGAAAAAAGTCTTAAAAAATAGTTTCCCATTTTTCAAAACAATTGGTTGGCTTTTATAGCCCATCAGCTTACTGTAATAGAAATTCATTTTTTCCAAAAAAAATTTAATTCCTTTATCTTCTAGTTCTTTTTCCAAAATTAATCTTTTTGATTCCAAAGATTTTATTTCTGTAGCAATTTTAAAAATTTCATCATTTTTATTTTGAATTTGCTCATTTAAGTTTTTAATATCTATTTCAGTTTCATTTAAATCATTTTGAAATTTATTTAATTTTATTTTTTGTTCTTCAATAAAAATTTTAAATTTAACATCTTCAAATGATCCAAAATTTTCAATACTTCTAACAATTTCAGGATTTAAAATAAGAGTTAAGTCGTTCAGTTTATTTTTTAAATTATTTAAAAGCTCATAATTCTTATTACGTTCATTATTTATCTCCTTTATTTTTTCATTTAACCTGGGTAACTCATCATTAGAAAGTTGGATTCTATGAGAGATATCATTATAAAGTTCTTTATCATAATTTTCGTCCCCACAATAAGGGCACTTTTTTTTACTATATTGTAATACAACTTTCGAAAGATTAGCTTTTTTACCACATACTGGACAAATTAAAACACTGATAGTATCTTTAATTAAATTGATTTGACTTTCTTCATGGAATTTTTCTAGTTCAAGTTTTGAAATATATTTCTTATCTAATTCCTGTTGGAGGGAAATATTTTTTCTTTGCAAGTCTCTTATTTCTTTCCATAATTGTGCGTTTGCTTTTTTTACGTCAAAAACTTGCTTTATACTTCCGTCGTCATAAGAGGAAATTAGTTGTTTAAGATGTTCAACATAATTTTTGGATGAATATATTACATTCTTTTTTTCTTTCAAATTACTTTCCAAATCTTTTTTATCAATGTAAAAATATTCTCTTTCCTCAATTTTATTTTTAATAATATTTTTTAACTTTTCTGATTCTTCATTTTTGGAATTTAAGCTTGTATAAAAGCTTATGACTCTCAACAATTTTTTTGTATCATACTTTTTAAGCGACAACTCTTGGTCCTGATATAATAGTTTCGCCTTAAATTCTAAACAATCTTCCGACGGGTAATTGAAAATTTCTTTGAGTCTACAGTTTATAGATTCCATTTCAGTAATAGTTTCAACATTCCCGTTAATTAAATTTTTAATAATTAATTTATGATTAGCTCCAGTCCTTCTGTCTAAAGTTAACTCAAACTCATCATTCGATAATTTTACATAAGTATCTGAATTATTAATCGGTCTAGTAGAACCTTTTATTCCAAATATAGCATATGAAAGAGCATCCAGTGTAGTAGATTTTCCACTTTTATGCTCTCCATAAATCAAGATATGATTCTCCAATTTTGTAAGATTAACCCCTAAATATCTTTGGGAATTAAATTTTATTATCTTAAATTCATTAATTCGAAATTTAGTCATAGATTATTCCTCAAACAAACTTTTGTAGTCAAAAATAATAGTTTTTCTCAAGTCTAAAAAAGAAATTCCAAAAAAATAACCAAAATATAAGGTTGCTATCAACCCTACAATTAGAAAAATATTTTTTTGGAAAATAAGACCATATAATATTAGAAGAAAAGAATTGAAAGAAGCAATAAATAAATCCAGAAATTTTGGAAGTTTCTCAGTACGAATCCCAGTATCTAGTTTATCTATTTCAGTTTTAATCTCTTGAGGTAACAAATCATAGTTTTTTCTAGGGTCAGTATAAATGTCATAACGCCCATTCTTGAATTTTTTCTTAGCTAACGTATATTCTAACATAGGTCTTTTAAAAAAAATCGTCAATATTGATTCATACTTTTCTAGCAAGGCAAAATAGATCATCACATAAATAATTAATAAAAAAACACTAAAAATATAAAACTCCCAATCGTTCTCAAAAGATTCTAATGTAATATTATTGTGTAAATTAAAAGGGAGCATACCTATATAATAAGTTAGAAATGATAATGATAAAGAAATAATTGTGTATTTACCTAAAAAACCGATAAGTGCATCTTTCATGTTGTATCAAAATCTACACATTTATTGATATTATTGATTACAGATATTTTTACTTTAACTTTTAAGGACTTTGTTAGATAAAATTGTTACTAATTTAGATATAAAAACAAAAGTTAAATACTTAAATCCAAAAATCGAAGACTTGAGGCTTAATTTAAAGTAAACAATATAAACGCTTTTTATCTAGTTTCATATAAATATACTTGAAAATTTGTAGAACCTTTTATACATAAACGGGATTAAGTATATTATAGTAAGATGTAAAATTATGATTTTATGATAGATTATCAGGCGAATCTGTGATCTGTAACTAAGTAGACTTTAACTTAATTTCTTGAATTGCAATACTTAATTCTCTTTGATCCTTTTCTTCGGAGCCTGATACTTCTTCAGGTTTACCACTGCCTTCAGGCACGTTAAGAGATACGAAATTCATTCCTTTTTTTAATGTTACATTGGATTCTATTTGTTGAAAGCTTGTCGGAGGGACAACATTTTTTGAAACAGAATTTCCGTTCACATAGATTTCAAGAGTCCGGTTATACCTGAAACTTTCAGCCTGCAGACTTAAAATCGTATTTGAATCTTCATGCGAATAGATATAAAAACTGGCATTGCTCCTTATCCATCGTGTAGGTATGTTATCCCAGTATTCAACATTATAAAAACCGTCCCCAAGTACAATAGAACCCTGCTGCCGTTCTTTAATATAAACAGTATTGACAAGCTCCTGTGCAATTGACGGCGTAAAGGGGCTTAAAAGATAGGTTTTTGCTTCGATTTTTTCACTCTTGAAATTAACAAGTTTTTCAGGGAAATAAAAGAACGTATCAAAGAGAAGGAAAGTGCTGTTTGAAGGGGAATCAAAATAATTAGAATGAATATCTTCAATTTGTATCCCATCTTCTTTCCAGGTCAGTTTTCCAATGTCGTATCCATCTCCATAATAAAACGGCCAGTGAGTATATACAAGCTCAGGATTCTGCCTGCTAAGTTCGTTATATCCATCTACGCGTACATTTGCAGAATTTGCATAATAAAAGGCCAGATTCGTTGCTGTTATGAAATTAAAGATTATGGTTAACGCAACAATAAAAATGACAATAAACCTGGCTTTTTCGGAATAATTTGTTTTTAGAATTCTGGATATCCCTGAAGAAAATAGAATTATCAGGGCTGGAAAAGCGGGCATTAAATATCTGAAATCAAGAACAATTAAGTCAA
Source organism: Methanosarcina sp. (assembly GCA_049706495.1). GTDB lineage: Archaea > Halobacteriota > Methanosarcinia > Methanosarcinales > Methanosarcinaceae > Methanosarcina. The sequence continues at coordinate 32,019 of JBNAKO010000089.1, forward strand.
GGGTAGGTTTGGTACTGTACTCAAGGACTCTCCCGTTAATAATAAAAAAAGAAGAAAATGCCGCTATCCACAAAAGCATTACAATTTCTTTTTTCCCGGCATTTATTTTAGCCTGCTTTAAGCCGAGAGATATCAGTACACACAAAATTGATAATCCCAGCAAAATGTAATATGGGATGTAATTTCCCGAGGGCAGGAGAGGGAATGAGAAAACCTGTTGACTGGGATACATCTCAGATATTATTAGCAGAAGTACCTGAACTGACATTAAGGAATAAAGAGGAAATTTGCTTTTTTCTTCAAGTTTTAAAAAGGCAAATACTGAGAGAATAAGTATTCCTGAATAGATATATTGTGCAATTTCATGAGTTAAGAAACCTGCCCATATTATTACTGAATCCGTTCCAAACCTCAAAGGGGTAATTATTGAAAATTCTGCCATTATTTTTGAATAATACATTACTTTAAAATAATAAAGTATAGAAATCAAAAAAATTATAGCAATGGAGATGAATGCCTTTTTACTCATACGGCCGTAAACGATTAACGAAAGGAAAATTGCAGGAAACAGGACAAGCCCAGGGTCTTTTGTTCCGAAGGAAATGAAAGCAAAAAGAAGAGAAAGGTAAAAGAACCTATCTGAGCCTGTATTTAAATATTTAAATAAAAAAAAGAACGTTATTATCACAAAAGAAGTAAAAGGCATGTCAAGGTAAGCCCATTTATTAACCACAAAAAAAGCCGGAAACGTAAAAGAGATTAAAAAAGCTAAAAAGCCTGCAAAATCTCCGTATAAGTCTTTGGCAATTGCGTAGATCCCAAAAACCCCGCAAAGCCCCAGAAACATGTTAATTAAATGAGTTATACTTTCGGATTCCCCGAAAAGCCTGTAAAATCCTCCCCAGATAAGGTATAAAAACGAATGTCTTTCGCCTACGCTAGAATAAGCATGAGTAAGGTAGTATTTTGCGCGCACAACATGCTGCACAGAGTCCCAGTGATAGGCAAAATCAAAACCTGAAAACCAGGTCGCTAAAAGAGAAAGAATTAAAGGATAAAATATCGCTTTCGACCCTGTTTTATAATATCGGTATATACAGAATGAAAAGACAGGGATTATTCCGTATTTTATTAGGTTTAAGGCCTGGAGAACCTGAAAATTTTTAGAATAGTGACCTGCAAATAAAGAGAAGAAAAAAATAGAGCATATAATTGAAAAAGCCAGATCACCCGGATTATTTTTTAAACTTTCAGAATATACTTTTTCAGGCATTTGTTTATGGCCGTTTTTTTGCAGATTCACTTCTCCCAATTAACCCCTACTCCTTATCTATTTTTCAGAACAGCTCTGTAACTACTTATTAAATTATATTTTAATATCGCGTTGAAACATATTATAATTATTTGTCCTGGATAAGTCTTATGTCAGTCCTAGAATTCTCATTTATCAGGTTGTACAACTTGTTTTATTAAATCTTTTTTTAAAGATTTATAACTTTTAGTTGGTAAATTTTTAAATATGGTTCAATTTTCAACTTAAATTTAGAAATCATCATTTTTTGCATAATACCATTGTCCATGGAAAAGGTTTTTTAACTTCCATTACATCAAAATAATCTTCTATCAGGTTCACAAATTCCTTTGAACTCCAGTTCTGGAGATGTTCAATGTCATTCCCAAACCTCGAAAGGTTTTTTCCCCGTATAAAATTCATAGTACGGAAATAAGGCTCATTCGGCACGCTAAATAAACAGTATTTCCTGGATATCCGTTTGATTTCGCCAAGAGCAATTTCAGGCTTATCAAGATGTTCAAGCACTTCAGTAGCAATAACAAGGTCAAAACTCTCTTTTTTAAATGAAAGATCGAAAATGCTTCCAGCGCAGAGGTTGCAGTTTTGGTTTCTTTCCTTTGAAATTTTAAGGGCATTTTTTGAAATGTCTACGCCTACTATCCCGGGAAAATCCAGGGAATTAATAACAAACCCTTCTCCACACCCAATATCAATGACTTTATTTATGCCTGCCAGAGGGGCTACAGTTCTTTTTAAATTTTTCATAAAATTAGAAATAACTATACCCATAAGTGGATTTTTAGAAGTGTATTTTTTGTAATTTCTACTTTGAAAATCCTGGTCCATTTTACCCCACCTATGTACCGGTTAAATAGCCTGACTAAATTAACCTGATTTTATAAAGTGTTTTCTTCCGGATGATTTCTTTACTTTCCATTTATTTTATAATGATTTTCCAGGCTTTTATTGGCTGATCATTTATTACTTTGCCCATTTCTGAATTTACTGATTTATTATTTTATAATTTATGAGTTAAAGAATTTAACAAATTATGAAATCTTCACTTTTTTAGCATATTAAGGTTTTTTTCTTAAAGTAAGCAGGAAACCAAACAAAGCAGGCGACAGAGATGTCAAAAAATAGAGGATTACAGGGCAAGAAAATCCATATGCTGCACTTTCATTCAGGGAATTAAAAATAGTAACGCTTACAAATTCCCGGACTCCAAACCCTGAAATTGAGATCGGAAAATTCCCCAAAACGACGATTATTGGCAAAGAAAAAGTAAGAATGCCGTTTAAAGCCGGACTTAAAGCTTTTATCACTATCCAGTATACCAGTAAATTCAGCGCATAATAACCGAAAGTTAATAAAAAGACAGAAAAAAGGACACGTTTGTTCCTGGTGATGTCTTTCATAGTTTTTAGATAATTTTCTCTGTACTGTGGCTTTTGAGGCAGGCTCCTGAAAAGAACGGTTACAATTTTTTCGTTTGTAACTACAACTATGCCTGTAACAAAAAGTGTCATCACCAGGCTCATGAGATAAATTAAATTTTTATCTTTAAAAAAAAGAACAATTGAAAGGATACTCAAGATAAAAAGGCAGATAATATCGACAATCCGATCCATTATCACGGTTGGAATGCTTTTTGAGCTTTCGGAATCCAGATAAAAGGCTCTTGAGACTTCTCCTGCTCTTCCAGGAGTAAGAGCTCCATAGAAAGTTCCTATAAGTATTATTTCCAGAGAACGGCGTATAGGGATTTTAATATCTATGCATTCGAGCAATGTCTGCCATTTTTTGGCTTTTATTATATACATAAGTGCTATAAAAGGCAGGGAGAGCGAAAGAAAGGCTAAATCCATCTGAGTGAATGCTTCATGGATAGCATCAAGATCAAGTTTAATTATAAGATAAAACACCAGTCCAAGGCTGACTGCTATTTTACCTGCCGTTTTCCAGTTCATAACTATCAAATTTTATAATGTAATCATCATTATTTCTAGAATTTGTAATCAACTCTCCTATCAAGCCCAAAGAAACGAACTGAGCTCCGATTACGGTGAGCAGAATTCCAAGCATCAGGAGAGGCCTGTCCCCTATTCTTGAACCCATAAGCCATAAGGAAAGCAGGTACAGGGAAATTAATACGCCTGAAAAACCGAGCAAAAAGCCTATTCCCCCAAACATGTGCAGCGGCCTTTTCTTGTATAGCATCAAAAATGTAACTGTAATCAGGTCAAGAAAACCTTTCAGGAGCCTCTCTATTCCGTATTTTGACTTTCCGTGAATTCTCGGGTGATGCTCGACTATTATTTCACCTACAGTATAGCCCTTCCAGTGAGCAAGGGCAGGAATATACCTGTGAAAATCCCCATATAAACTTATGTTCTTTACAACCTCTTTCCTATATGCTTTAAACCCGCAATTAAAATCATTAATTTTAACACCTGTAATGCATCGGGTCATTTTATTAAAGATTCTGGAAGGAAGAGTTTTCGAGACCGGATCCTGTCTGTTATTTTTCCAGCCGGAAACCATATCATATTCATTTAATTTATCAAGAAATCTCGGAATTTCTTTAGGATCATCCTGCAGATCCCCATCCATGGTAATAACAAGATCCCCTTTCGCTTTCTTGAATCCGCAGGAAAGAGCTGCAGCTTTTCCGTAATTTCTCTGGAACCTTACAATTCGGACTCTTGAATCCCTTATTGATTTTATTGTCTGGAAAGTATCATCTGTTGAGCCGTCATCAACAAAAATTATTTCATATGTTTTATCCAGAGATGAAAGGGTGCTGTACAATTTTTCATACAATTGGAGTATATTCTCTTCTTCGTTATGAACAGGAATTACTATTGAGAGCTCAGGCTTATTGTACCTGTAGTCCTCCAACATGCTGTATATAGACGGAAAACGGGTTGGAATATCTAAAGTATAAATCTCTCGGTTTTTTAATTGGCCTCTCGCACCGTAAATAATGCCTCCCCCCAGTTTGAAAAGGACAAACAATAATGCAGGGGTCCTCTTCGAATTATATCTGAAAGGCTGTCCATAGTCTAAGCTGTTACTTTAAAATAGCCCGATTTACTACTCCACCGGCTATTTCGCAAAATAGACCACAAGTTAGCCCACTAGACTTATTCCCCATAAATAATGTGAATAGGGATTTAACTACTTTTCTTATAAAAGTCAACATTTAATTACTTTTCATATGAAAATAAATTATTTGTACCAGATTTGAAAATGGTTTTTTAGGCCATTAGGCCATACTAGTACAAATACACGAATAAAAGAGTATTATGACTTACGCACTTGAAGTTCAAAATCAGGCTCAATAGACATCACTATTAAATCCATGATTTAGACTGTTTCCGGTTTAATGCCATTTATTTTTCA
>JBNAKO010000090.1:0-2601 GCA_049706495.1 Methanosarcina sp.
ATCCCAAAACTCAAAATTATTGCTCTTAATTCTGTGTTCCAGATTATCAACTGTGCTCCTGATAGCATAAGTAATTTTGAGAAATTAGAATTAATAGGTAAAAATGGGTTTTGGGATAGCCTCACCCAAAGTTTTTTCCTTTATTTTATTTTTCCTTTAATTTTCCTTTAGTTTTCCTTTAATTTCTTTAGTCTATTATTTATAGTGATTTACTTTTTTATAGATGTTTACTTTCTTAAGATAAGAGAAAGTTCTTATTTTATAATCTCAAAATTATAATCCAGGAAAATAATAACAAAAACAATACCTTGAAATTCCATTCAGCCCTTCCAAGATCAATTTTCCGTTATTTTTGTTAGATTCTTGTTGTGGATTTTCTTATATTGAAGAAAAACCTTTATTAACCGTTATGTATTTCCAGACATATCAATTAATTCTAAATAAAAGGTGGCCAGATGCCAGAAACTGAAAAACTCGGAAAAAAGAAAGAGCAAGAAAAAGAAGAACAAACAGAAAGGAATATCTTATCTGACCTGGTCTTGAGACTTAATCATGATTTTGGTCCTGCCATTAAGAAAATTGAAGTAAAAGATGTAAGAATTGGACTTGCTTACACAGGAGTTTTGATTTCTGGAAATTGCGGAGGTATTGCCTGCACTCCGATTTATGAGTTTTCCGGCTGTCCTTCCTGTTGTTTTCTGGACTCTATTAATACAACAAAAGGTAAAACCGCAGATGAAGCCCTTGAACTGGTCTTCTCGAAGAATCCAATTGAGACTGCAGTCGGAGTTGCAACAATAAACGCTCTTTCCCATATGCTGCAGGAACTTAAACCTGAAAAATTCGAAAACTTCTACTGCCCGGATTTAGATGTGCTTGACCTTATAAAACCTGAAGATAGAATTGCAATGGTTGGCTACTTTGAACCCCTTGTCCCGAAAATCATGAAAATAACCGAAAAACTCACAGTCCTTGAAAAACGTGAAATCGAGGGTGCAAAAACAAAGACTCTACCTTCGGAAAGAGCTGAAGAAACTCTTCCCGACTCTGACGTAATTATTCTCAGTGCAAGCACGCTTGCTAACCGTACTTTTGATGAGCTCCTGAGTTATTGCAATAAAGCAAGAGAAGTAATCTTGCTCGGGCCGAGTACTCCGCTTTACCCGGAAATCTTTTTTGAAAGAGGAATCACTTCAGTTATGGGAACAAGGATTTTTGACCCTGAAGCTATGCTGACTATAGTCAGTGAAGCTGGAGGTACCAGGAAGCTTCATAAATATTGCGGGCAAAAGGTGGCTTTTAGAAAACGTGAATAAAAGCACAAATTTTTTCTGTATAATTCTGTATAATAATAGCAATGATGATAATAACAATAATGATAATAATGATAATATTCGGAAAAATTGACTGAAAATGAAATTCAATTAGAAATTTTGATCCTAAATTTGATTAGAATCCTAAAAGCGGTCAAAATTCTGAAATATTGCTATTTTTTCTTTTTCCATTTTAATCAAGCATGAATCTCCGGCTTTCAATTGCATCGGATCAAGAAATTGTGAGGGAATTTCTGCAGTCAGGCCCATATTATATCTGGCAAGTTTAAGCGAGAGTTTCTTTCTTGCACCTTTATTTACAATGCTATGAATATAGGCCGAATAAATATTTTCATTCTCTTTTTCATCCTTTTCCAATTCTGGATTGGACAAAAAAAGGGTTATATTTTCAGGATGGATGCCCCAGGAAATCTTATCTCCTGCTTTTAGATCCGGATGTTTCGCCTGAATATTCATATCCCCATTTTTTATTAGTACGCTGCCGGATTCTTTATCAGACCTTTCAACCCAGAAATCGTGAAAAATATTCGACAAACCGATTAATCCTGCTACATTCAAATTTCTGGGAGAATAGAAAATTTCATCCTGACTTCCAAACTGCTGGATTTTCCCTTCATGTAAAACAAGGATCTTATCAGCAAGCAAAAAAGCCTCTTCGAGATTGTGGGTGATAAATAAGAGAGGTATGCCAATTTTGGTTTGCAGATCTTTTATTTTTTCTCCAAGTTCGGTTCTTATTTTCAGGTCAAGTGCAGAAAAAGGTTCATCCAGAAGTAAAATTTCAGGTTTTGGAGCCAGCGCTCTTGCCAGGGCAACTTTTTGTTTCTGTCCACCTGAAAGCTGGGATGGGTATCGGGTTTCTAATTCCTCAATACGTAGAAGACTCAACATTTCCAGAACCCTTTCTTCTTTTGCCTCTTTCTCCCAGCCTTTTAACCCGCATTCTATGTTTTTCCTTACACTCATATGAGGAAAAAGAGTATAGTTCTGGAAAACATAACCCAGGTTTCGTTTCTGGATAGGCAGATCAATTTTTTTGTCCCTGTCAAAATAAGCTTTGTTTCCAATGGCTATTTTACCGGTATCAGGTTCAGTGATCCCGGAAATACATTTTAACAACGTGGTCTTTCCTGACCCTGAAGGCCCAAAAAGTACAACAAGTTCGTTTTTCATCTCAAAACTTACATCTAACATAAAAGCTTTCTTGAGGCCTTTTTCCCCATTATAATCAACTTTATTATATCGTTTTTTAAGGTTAATTTTAATA
>JBNAKO010000091.1:0-3836 GCA_049706495.1 Methanosarcina sp.
TATACTTCAAGGTCCAGAAAGATTGGCTAGAAAATAATAAAATAGATAAGCATTCAATAAGCCTGAACAGGTACAACAATGGAAAATGGGAAAAGCTCCAAACAATAATCTCAGAAGAAGATGAAAAATACATATATCTAAATGCAAAAACTCAAGGGTTCTCACAATTTGCAATTACGGCAGAAACAATAACACAAGAAAATAAAGACAAAAACCAAAATGAAGACCGGAATCAAGAGAAAAACAACATCGAAAATGAAAATGAAAATAAGATAGACATTGAACCAATAACAAAGGATCTTGGACAAAACAATGCAGATACTGAAGAAAACACAGAAAAACAGAAAGAAAATACAAAAATCCCAGGGTTCAATGCAATATTTGCTATTGCAGCAATCTTTACAGTAGTTCTTCATAAGAACAGGAAACATTGAATAGAGTAGGAAAATAAGAACCTGAAAAAGAGTTTGTGAAAGAAAAAGCTAGATGAGGTATTTACCTCATCTAAAGTCCCTACTAAAATCTATACATGTTACATTACTTTCTATTTTTACTGCATAAAAAATAGGTTAAGAAAGATTATAGCTTAAAAAAGGGACAAATACTTTATAACTATTTTTTCTATTTTTTCTATTTTTATCTTTTAGCCTTTGACTAATTTGAGAGTACTTTTTGAAAATATTTTTATTTAATTCAGGCTTCTTAATTTTAGAATTTCTTTATAGGGAGGTCAAAGTATAATTTTTTAAAAAAATGAAAATTACAGAGATATGTAATAAATTTATTAATAAGTTTAATCGAAAAAAGAATAAGGATTTTTGTTTTTTCTATCGTTTAATCTAAAAATATTTATTAATTAATGACAATACGAAAAATATTTAGATAATTGAAACTGTTGATAGGACTAAAATCTGTATATAATTCTATTAAATTAATTTAAGGAGTACGTATATTATTAGATTAATCTAAATACCTTTAGAATTATTTTTGATCTTTTGAATTTTTGAAATTAATTTCATTAATGGAAACTAGGACTGATAAGTTCATGGTTACTCTTAGTATTTCGAAACCCAATATTTTCATGTTAGATAGCTATTTGCAAAGCTAATAAACTTAAAGGATTTTCTCTTTTTAAACGGCTTTTACATTAAATATTCTAGTTTAGATAAATATTTATAGTCATGCCGAGATAACTCTATGAAAAATTATCATCTGTTGACTTTAAGCGAATACGAAATTGAGTCCGGAATTTAGATCCTTATTAATAGCTACCAAACCCTTTCCTGGGATTAAATTAATGCTAAAAATTTAACTTATTGAAAATAATTAGATAAAAATTCGAAATTATGTTCAATCTCTAATGGATGCCGATTTTTACTGATTCGTTTTGCCTATGTGATTTCGATTTATAAGATTAAAACCGGGGCTAAGATAAATGAATAAGAAGTATGCAGAATTTGCCGTCATAAGCACTCTATTATTTTTTTTGACACGATGTCTGACCAATTTGATTGCATTAAAGAATAAAGTGAAAATTCCTTATTTAAAGTTCAATATATTGCATTACCGACAAACATTCTCACTCGTATTTATTTTGATTTTGAGTGCAACCATTGTGTTATTCGTAGTTCCTTTTGAAGCACAGGCTTCAGGCGGCTCATATACATTGAAGTGGTATTCTGCTGATCCTTCTTTAAACAGTGGATCTTATTCGCCGACATATGCGAAATTGACTCCAGTGTCTCTTCCTTCTCCAGGTACTGCAGGAAGATATGCAGATCCCCTTGCAAATGCAGTTGCTTATGGTACTTCTTCTAGCCTTGATGCAGTAACCTCATTAGCCCCAAGGGATATGGCTCTTGGACAGATTGTACCTTACGAAATGGTAATAACAGTAAGCGGGAGTACAACTCCGGAAAATGGAAGAATCAGTTTTACAACTACTTTCGACGCCAACACAACCTCTGGAGATAACTTTGGATTTGATCCGGCATACATGGTATATGGTGCTTTTGTTGATACTGCAGACCCAGGAAATATTGATCCTGGAAATAATGCTAAAGTGGATAACTACACCGCCACGCGTACAGGAAGCGGATCTTCACAAAAGATTCAGGGAACCTTCAATATTTCGGGGCTTAATAGTGGGGACAGAGTAGTTGTAGAGATCTGGGTCGTCCTTAAATCAACAATTCCAGCGAATGCAGGAGGGAATATACAGACAGGGGTAAGCGGGGCAAGAACTGCTACCGGAGACACTATAAGTACTGGAGCCCAGACAGTTCCTCTTTTGCAGGTTGGAAAATTCATTACAGCAGATGCTGATGTTTCGGTTACAAAAACAGATATGCCAGATCCTGTAATCCAGGGACAAAATCTCACTTATACCCTTATTGTAAGAAATAACTCTCCTGACATAGTAGCAAATGGAATTTCGGTCAGTGATATACTTCCTTCAAACGTAACTTTTGTTTCAGCTTCCGGAGCCCCTTATACAATTAGTGGAAATCGAATTACCTTTAATGTTGGTGCATTAAGCCCGGGACAATCATTAATAATAACAATAGCTACAAAAGTCTCGTGGACAGCATGGGCTAATAATGACACATCTGTAAATTCCGAAACCGGCACTACAGGCTCCATCCCTACATTGTATGATTTACTTAATACCTTCTCGGAAACGGCAGTTACCAGTGATTCCAATGAAGCTAACAACATCTACTACCAGCCTACAAACGTATTACTCGCAAAACCTCTTTGCGCTATGGAGAAAAAAGTTATAGATGCTGCCGGAGAAGAGCCCACAGGTAATGTGACAAAAGCAGGCGATATTATTTCCTATCAGATTAACTTAACAAATGAAGGAAATATTAATCTTACAAATGTAACCGTTTCTGATTCACTTATTCAACTTACAGGCCCAATAGGAGATATTTCACCACTAGGAGTCATGACTATTGGAGAAACCTGGATATATATAGGGAATTACACGGTAATCCAGGCTGATATAAACACTAATGGGAACGGAACGGGAGTAATAAGAAACACAGCAACTCTTACTGCTGACCACTTTATACCGAAATCACACTCTGTTGAAGTTCCAATAAGATCTACTCCTGCCTATATTATTGACAAAACTGTTATTGACGTCGCCGGAAAAGGCCCCACAGGCAATATAACAAATGTAGGGGATGTTATTTCTTATAGAGTCAATGTCAACAATGTTGGAAACGTTGATCTTACAAACGTTGTACTCAGTGATTCCCTGATAAACCCCATAAAAATAAATGGAGATAATTCCCCAATAGAAGTTCTAAATGTTGGAGAAGTCTGGATATATGAAGGAAATTACACAGTAACTCAGGAAGATATCAATACCAACGGTAGGGGAGAAGGGGTAATAAAAAACACAGTAACAGTTGATTGTAATCAACTAGATCCAAAATCGGATTATATTGAAGTGCCAATATATGCAAAACCTGCTTACATAATTAATAAGCTGGTTACTGATGTCGCAGAAAGAGGGCCAGAAAGCCCTGTAATAAAAGCAGGAGATAGTATCTCTTACAGGATTAATGTTACTAATCCTGGGAATGTTGATTTGACTAATGTAACTGTTACTGATTCTTTGATAAATCTGGTAAAGATAACTGGTGATAACTCCCCAACAGGGGTTCTCAATATAGGAGAGACCTGGACATACAATGGAATTTACAATGTAACCCAGCAGGATTTAAATTCTAACGGTGGGGGAGACGGGTTCATTGAAAACACAGCAACAGTAGACTGTGACCAGCTAGAACCTAAATCTCATTCTGCAGAAGTACCCTTACAAA
>JBNAKO010000092.1:0-3363 GCA_049706495.1 Methanosarcina sp.
CTGTAGGAACATTGCCTCCGAAAAGAAGGTTGTAGACCTGTTTGTATCCTGTCTCTGCTGTCTGGTAAGGCCAGGTCTCGTGCACAAGACGGTATTGTTTTAACCCGTTTGCATCAAAAAGATGCAGTCTTGCTTCCATGGAATTAAAATAACGGGTAGAAGGGACAGTCTGGTAGCCTGATCCTGTCCAGTAAGATTGATAGTAACCTTCAGTATCGAGAGTCCATTCAGGCATTGCTCCAAATATCTCTGTGGCCATTTTTGTGTCAGACATAATGTAGCGTGCCCCTGACTTTTCAGGATTCGGATCTATTGCTTCAAGGACTGCACTTGCTTCTTCTTCAGACTGAGCTGTTAGAAATGTTGCAGCTCCTGGCCTGTTTTCTTCTTCAATACTCTGGCTTCGTCCTCCTATTCCTGCCTGGAAAGGATTGGCATTTGGCATTCTATTTCCGATTGTTTCTATGTAATGGCCGTAATCCCACCACGACATAACTCCATAAGCATTCTCAGGATAATCGAAGGGCTGCCCATTGGCAGGAGCCTCATAAATCCCATTAAAGTTCATCCCTGGATCAGGAGTGTTAGTACTTAACCAGGTAGTAGCTTCGACCCAGGCTTCATCGGGATCTGCTCCTGTATTTTTTGCATAGAACATTGCTGAGGCAAACTCAGGAAGCACGAGGATGCCCAATATTATTAGAACTGCCAGAACCTGGCTTATCTTTATTGATTTAAAGGAGTTATTGGGTAAATTTTCCTTTGATTTTGTATTTTTTCTGGAACTTTCTTCAGGCACATTCCATTTCACAAGTTCCAGGAATCTGCCCCCCACATATCCTCCGAGGACAGCAACATTTACGGAATAATAATATGCAAACCTGTTCTGTCCGTAAATTGCAAGCAGGATAAAAAAGCCCCAGATAAAAACAAGTAGCTGCTCTGGTTTGGGCTTCCGAATAACATTTATTGCAAGCAGAACCATTCCAAGAATTGAAGCAAGGAAAGCTGGAGCTGTAAAATTATCAAAGACTTTCCTAAGAGTAAATTGGCCACCTACTTCAAACATAGAAGAAACTTCGCCAATTGTAGAAGGTCCTCCTGTCTGAATCCCAAACACAGTATGAGGCGTGTTTATTATCAGAGAGTAAAGGGAAGGAGATGCAACTTTTGCTAACATCAGTCCAAAAATCCCGATTCCTAAAATTAACAGAGGAAAATAATAAGCTTTTATTTCCCTTGTTTTAAATTCTCTTTCAAGAAAACTCAAAACCGCAAACCCTGCCATAGCTCCAATTGCAGTCACAACATGGAACCACGAGTAATAATAAAGGGAAAAGCCCATGTCAATGTGCACAAAAGGAAGAATAAGGATTGCACTTACAAGAAAAGTGATTATTCCTGTAAATCCAAGATAATCGCTTGACTCATTATTGAAATTGTCAACAACATACTGCACAACAGCATAAGCAAGAACTATTAACAAGAAGAGAGATGCCCCTGGCCAGGTTAACTGGTAAGCAGAATACATTATTCCGGCTACAACAGAATAAAGAAGAGGCTCTTTAAAAACGCTGATGTCCTTTTCCTTTAACACATGCTCAAAACGCAGACCTTTTCGCTTTGCAGTTATAAGGGCAAGAATGAAAAACATCATAAAAAAGGTACTGAATAAGGCCTCAGCTACATGGTGGTCAACAACCCCTACCAACGAACGGAATAAGAACTGTCCTGGGGCAAATGCGATAAAGATTGCAGCAAGGATTCCTGTTTTGTGTCCTCCGAGATATTTTCCTATGTAATAAACAGGAATTACAGTAAGGGCTCCAAGCACTGCAGGAAAATAAGCTCCTATGGTATTGACTAAATCAGGACTTGGACTGCCAAAACCCAGAACCAAAGCAGTTATGGCCATCATCTGGTCAAATAAAGGACCAAAATGGATGAAACTCCCGTAAGGATAGTTGGTCATTGGATTGTAAAACAAACGGTCAGGATAGTTTGCAAGAAGAGTATGCAAAGTGCGCATATGGTACCAGGCATCATTACTTATAAACTTTATAACCCCATTTGGCAAAAATACATTTGCAGAAGGGAGCATTCTAACCCAGAAAGCGATTAAAGTAATAATTGCAACTGCCACAGTATAAGGCCAGCTAGATCTCATCTCATGTTTAAATGAGGATTCAGAAAGAGCCGGTTCTGTATAACTTCCCTGGGTCTTTTTTTTCCTTTCTTTTTTGAATGATGATACAGGACGATCCTGAGAACTCATATTAATCCCCTTTAAGAGGTAAATTTTTTAATGAAATATATAATTTTCGAAAGAATAAAATTAACTTGATTATATGAATTTAATCTATAAGTGAGTTATCTTAATAAATAAAAGAAAGATTAGATTTAAGAGGAAATTGAAACTGAGTAGGAATTATACATTAAGAGGCTTTTTCATTTTAAAACCTTCTTTTATTTTCGGACTTTTTATTTATTAATTATTATTTATTTTATAGAGGCCTAAATGATTTTAATGTTATAATTTTATTTGAGATTTACTCTTTCATTTTATATTATTTAGGTTATTTTTCTTATTGTTTCTGTTTGAATCATAGATCCAGTATTAGGCCATATTTTTAGTATTTATAACTTGCTTAAATTAAATCAACTAAGTTCTGATTTACGACCTTCTGATTTTAAAACGCCTTCGAATTTTTTAATAAATTATCTGATAAAAGATATTTAATCAAATGCAGGTATTGCAGTTAAGTTTTAAAATATTCTTGTTCTTTTAAAAAGATAATGTAGTCTGTCCGGCTATTCTATTTTATCAGTTTTTGAAATATTTTAAAGGTATAAGATAAATTTTTTAATAGTATATTTAACTAACGGAACTTAATTTGAAAAATAAACTTTTCTAAGAGTTACAATTTTTATTCAAGTTGAGTCAAGTTAGGAATAAAGTTGCGCAATATAATAAGAGACAAAAAGAAAGGAAAAAATTAGAAAAAAGTAAAAGAGAAAAGGGAAGAAATAAAAAAGCAAAAGCAAAAGTAAAAGAAAGGTAAAACGTACAAAAATTAACAATACATTTTACCTGTAATAACATTTTTTATTCGATTATTATCTATCATTATCTTAACAGAGTTTAATCAGGCTTTAATTTCCTGTGCTTTCAATACTGCATCTTCATTTACTCTAATTTCTTTTGTTGTTGTCCCATAAGTTATTGTGTATGGGCCTGTTGGGACCACATCGAACTGGGTCTGGCCTGAAAGAGGTCCTTCTGTCGAATAAGGAACAGTAAATGCATAGTTGCCCTGGGAATCTGCAACAGTGGACTGCGAATATTCAAACGTTCTTTGCTGG
>JBNAKO010000093.1:0-3675 GCA_049706495.1 Methanosarcina sp.
AGGTTTTGCATCCTCGTCATCAAGGTCCCGGGAAGAAACACCAAAATTCCTGGCAAGCCGTTTGTCGACTTCATCAGAAGCAGTTTCGACATCTTCAATGCTGTCAGCCATAGCAACAAAAGCCGAGTAATCACTTTGATTAAGCATTTGATTCATTGTAGTGATGGGAATAAAAATGCTTACATCCCTGTCAATATTCCCTTCGCCAACAACCGCAACTTCAGGGCTCTGAATAATCCCTTTAACTTTAAAGCTTTTAGTCACTGAATTATTGTTTTTCAAACGAAAAGTGATATCCAGGGTGCTCCGAGTTGAAATATTTCGATTGAATTTCCCATTAGCTACTTCAGCCCCAACAACTGCAGAAAAAGTATCTCTGTCATTTATGAAACTGCCTTTTGCCATGGTTACATTGGAGGTATCCTGATAATCTTCAGTTACTCCTATAATTTCAATGTTTTTCACCTGTGAAAAATATCTTACCTCACCTAATTGCTGCTTTATGGGGGAAACTGCACTGATCCCAGCCGTTTGTTTTATAACTTCAAGCTGGTCACTATAAAAAAGGTTGGGTTCCTGACTGAATATTATAATAAAATTTGAGCCCTGAGCATTGATTTCGTCAGTAAAATAGACATTGAAACTTTCTCCAAGAGAGAAATTTGCAACTACTGCAGCAATACCTATAATAATTCCAAGAGCCGTCAAGCCTGAACGTAATTTTGCGCTCTTTATACTTCCAGTAGAAATCTTGATAGCTTCTCCTACTTTAAGCATAAAAGCCTTCCTTTTCCTGTTTATTTCTATGTTTTTGTCCTATAAACAGCTAGCAAATAAACAGTTGAAATTTCTCTAATATAAGGTGCCTATGATGTAATAAGGTAAAAATGTCTTTTTTGAAATCCCCAGAAGATATTAATTTTAGATATATAATAAAATAACCATTAAAATAAATTATACGCTTTTAAAGAGTTTTTGGTCAATAGTTACAGAGCTTATTGTAGAAACAATTCTGCTGAAATTTAGCTTTATAATATTCTTGCGGGAATATAGTAAGCTTTTAAATATTTCATCAGAAAAATTAATTTTATTAACCAGGTAAACTAAATAAGTTGCTTAAGGTAATTAAATACAAATTCACACACGGATAATCTATCTTATTATCCATTTTATAATAAAGTCTATAAACTTTTTTAGGGATAATACATTAGCACATTTCTTATATATGCGAGCGGCATATCATACAAAAGGAAAACTTATTTAAAAAAGTATGAGCTTAGAAAAGATAACCTTATCATCTTCAGGTTTTAAATCTCTAGCTTTTTGAAACTTCGTTAAACTTAAATCTTTTAAAAGATTTGAATAGTCCTATATAGAAATAATAGAGTATTCTGTATGTGTTCGACCAATTGTATACTTGAAAGTACTCGCATAAACATATGGAGGGGAAGTTTTGAGAAATATTATTAATTATGATTCCAAGCTTTTTTTAGAAACTCCTGAGAGTTCACAGCTTTCTGCGTTATATAATAACGATGAAGAGTTAATAGAGTTACTTTTAAATTACTTTAAGCAGGGAATCGATCAGGGAGAATATTGCCTGTTAATTACTCCGAATAACATACAGGTTGAAGAAGTCAAAAATCAATTAAAACAGGCAGAAATTGATGTTGAACATTATCTCGATTCTTCCCAATTAGAGATAGCTTCACCTGAGCTTATTTCAAAAGATCCTGAACTCTTTGAGCTTCGAGTAAAGGAGTTTGTAGAAGAAAGATGCAAAAAAACTATTTCAGGGAAGTTCTCAGGTTTTAGAACAAATTTTAATTTTAAAGATTTACAAATGCCCCTGGACATTTATCTTGAAATATTAAGGAAATTCAAAGAAAAGAACTTTTTCGAAGAGAAGAAAAATTTCAGGCTGCTTTGTACTCTTCCTCTTAAAGAACTTTCAGGTAGTCAGTTACTTGAGTTAATAGAAGAAGGGTTTTACATAAAAAGAAAAGGAAAATGGGAATATTTTAGAAACTTAGAAACGCAGCAAGAATTGGAAAATACCCTTCTTAAAGCAAAAAAGGATGCTGAAGCCACTAATCGAGCAAAAAACGGCTTTATAATGAATATGAGCCATGAGCTTAGAACTCCCCTGAATTCAGTAATAGGTTTTTCCGATCTTTTGCTTGAAGGGGCTTTTGGACCTCTTAATACCAGGCAATCAAAATACGTGAATAATATTCTTATAAGTGGGAAAAATCTTTTGGAAATTATTAATAATCTGCTTGATATCTCAAGACTCGAAAGCGGAGAAAGGAGTCTAAACTATGAAGAAATTGACATTGCCAGTCTTATTGGAGAAGTAAGAATGAACCTTCTCTCTCCTGCTTCAAATAAAAAGATCACAATGGAATTAAGAATCGATCCGGGGATTGAAAATATTCGGGCAGATAGGCTGAAACTAAGACAGATTGTTTACAACCTTATAAGTAATGCTATAAAATTTACTGCGGAAAAAGGAAAGATCATTATAAGTGCATATGAAAAAGAAGGGACGCTTGAAATTAAAGTTTCAGATAATGGGATAGGGCTTTCAAAAGAAAATTATGAAAAAATCTTTATGCCTTTTACCCAGGCAGATTCCTCTGCAGCTAGAGGTTACGGAGGGGCAGGACTCGGCTTATACATAGTTAAAAACTTTACAGACCTTCATAAAGGAAAAATCTGGATAGATTCGGAAATAGGAAAAGGCAGCACCTTTACAGTAGCGCTTCCAATAAAATAACGGTTTTTCTTATCCAAGATTTCCAGTAAAAAACAAAATGAGGATGAAGTGTAAAAAGGCCTTCATTGTATATATTTATACTATCATCCTGTGACGGCTCCCGCCAATAAATTGACGGGCATCTATGGGCTTACACCAACGCTATACCGCCCTAGAGCAAATAATGTTTGTCTCGCCAACACCGTTCAAACTTTTACCAATAGAACTTCTCTATAGAACCTTATAGTTTAAGTTCAGAGCAAAGTCAAATTGACCTATTCAGCGTTCACAGCTCAAATAGCAAAGATTTGACAATATGTTATAGGTTTGAAAGTTTAAAAACATTGGCAGTAGCCTTATCATGCAAAAGTTGACGTATTTATCCCACGATTAAAATCGCGGGATTTTACTTCGTTTCACTAAATTGGAATTATTTCCTGAGGTTATTTTTACAAAACCTTTCTCTGTATATTTTAGAATTATACAATATAACAAGATGCTCATTTGGCTTTTTTCTTTCGATAGAACATAACACCTGCAATAATCAAAGCAACGAGCAATAGACCTGCCACTATCATACCGGTATTTCCGCCCTGAGTTTCTTCTACAGATTCAATAGCAAGGTTGCTGACTATGTTTTCGTGCTTGTTTATCCCGTTGTTATAGCTTGCTGAAAGAGTCAAATTTATGGGTTCAGAACTTTCCCTTCTTGCATTCGTAGAATTGTCCTGTATTGCATCAAATTCTATGGTAAAGAGTTCATCTGAGTTCATTGGGCCTATAAAGTATTCTGATGGGTAGAACCTTATTCCTTCTGCTTCAGGTTTTATGCTCACTGAATTAAATTCATTAGGATGAGTATTTGCTACATCAAATTCCAGGGTTGACTGTCCATTTACAATCACAAGATCTTTTGA
>JBNAKO010000094.1:0-12713 GCA_049706495.1 Methanosarcina sp.
TTTAATTTTTTTTATTAAAAAATTTGGTAAATAATGTATCTTTTTCCTCTTTTTAAGCTAACCAGATTCTTAGTGGCATGTTAATCTCTATACTATTTTTTTCTGGGTTTTAATGTAGATTTTTTATAGAAGTGTTTAATTTATTGTCTTCTAATTTATTAAAATCATTGTATTATTTTAGCATATCTTATTATTAAGTAAGTTTTATCAAACATTTACCTTTATCTTTAGAAGAGAAGAAGAAAATTACTCTTACTTTAACTTTTAAAGCAAGGTCTCTGAAATAAATAGATGAAAAAGCATATATTAAAAACTAAAGTTGTTACGCGAAAAATCAAGGTATAATTTTTAATAAGTAATATAAGTAATAATAGAAAAAGTTGAGAGTGTTTTAGGTAGTATATTTTACCAAAAGATTTTGTAACGTTAAAAACCCTGTTTACCTATTTTTTAACAAATTACTTTTTGGAAAACTATGTGAAAATATTTTTACTAAATTTCTTTTAATGTACTCAATCCTCTTTTTTAAGAATAGTATCAAAATTTTTCTTCCACATCAAAAATATTTTTATAATATAAAGAATAACCTAATAACTGGATAAAGTAATTTACCATTATGTATGCAATTTATTCTTTATGTGTATCTTAAAGCATTCTTGCTTAAGATAGATTAAAAACTTTAGCGAAAAAATCTGGAAAGCAAAAATTAAAGAAAACACTTTAAAATACTTTAATAAAGATAAAAAATCAGAAAAAATATATTTATGTTTTAAATAATTTAAAAGTGAGAGCTTACTGCGCTTTTGAGACTGGTCAAGATAACAAAACAGTTACTTTAATGCTTGGAAAAATACCTGACTTTGATTATGTTTAATCTTAATCTGGAAAATATTTTCTAAATTAATCTGTGCTAAATTAATTTATATTTCACTTTGATTTTATTGGATTTTTTAAAAAGTTAATTTATCTTGTAATTTAATAATTTTTACAGTTATCCTAAAAATTATGTGCAAGAAAATTAGGTGGTATTTTTGATTAAAGAATTAAAAATAATTTTACTAATAAGCTTTTTTGTTTTTTCAAATATTCCGCTGGCCATAGGCGGGGATTCTTCTCAGGTTATATATATTGCAGGAGATGGAAGTGGAGATTTTAACTGTGATGGAAAAGATGATCATGTAGAAATAAATCAGGCTCTAGGTGCTGCAGCCGAAAATTCTGAATCCACAACTGTTTATCTTAAAGGCCCTTTTACTTATATTATTGATGATACCCTTCTCATTGGAAGCAATACTATTCTTAAAGGCGATCCAGATACAAAGGTAAAACTGGCAAGTCAGGCAGGATGGACTGAATGGAAACCTCTAATTAAAGAAAGAGCTTCTGGAGCCCATGATATAATAATCCAGGGCTTTACCCTTGACGGAAATCGAGAAGGAAACGGCAACGTGGTAAGCGGGAAAGGGTATTATAATCTTATTCACCTTGGCGATTGCCGGAACATAAGTGTTCATGATATGTATCTAACTAATAACCACGGAGACGGGTTAAAAGTTGATAGCTGTTCCAATGTAAAATTCCATGATAATGAGATATATTTACTAGGACATGACGCTTTATATGCAAGTGGCTGTTCGGATGTGCAAGCATATGATAATGTAATAACCTGCAGGACAAACAGCGCCTTAAGGCTTTATAATTCAAACAAGGCCAGTTTTTATGGGAACAGGATTACCTCGGAAGGCTCAGGGGGAGCAGGGATTGAGATCCAGAAGTATGGTAAGTCTGTAATGGATGACATTGAAATCTGCAATAATGTAATATACAAAACAGCCCTTGCAGGAATCTGGATTTTTAGTTCAGGCCCTGCCTATCCTCTTTCTTCAGCCAATGTCCATATTCATCATAATCAAATTTTTGATACAGGACTAAAATCAAGCAATTCCAAGGCTGGAGGGATTGTATCTGCGGGCTTTAATATTCTTTTGGAGAATAATGTCTTTGACGGCTGTTATGGCTCAGCAATCTCTCAAAAGGAGACCTACTCCGAAATTCCAGGCTCAGGCTATACAATTACTGCAAGGAATAACATAATCTCAAATACGAGAACTTCTTCAGGAGCAGGAAAGGGTTACGGGGTATTTAACCTGCTTGAAAACACCCATACATTTGTCCTGCAAAATAATTATTTCTTTAATAATCCCGGAGGAAATTATAAAGAAGTGGCTGCTTCTTCTTCAGATATACAGGCTGATCCCCTGTATGCAGATAGAAATAAAAATGACTATCATCTGAAATCAAAAGGGGGAAGGTGGGATGGATATAATTGGGTTGCCGACAGTGTAAATTCCCCCTGCATTGACACAGGCTATATCTATTCGGATTATTCCAGGGAACCTGAAGATAACGGAAACAGAATTAATATAGGGGCATACGGGAACACAGCATATGCTTCAAAATCAGGAGACCTATCAACAGATAACAACCAGGCTCCGGTAATTAATCCTATCCCTCAGGCCACTGTAGCTATAGGGGAAAACTTGAATTTTACAGTAAAAGCTTTTGATACGGATGGCGATACCCTCAAATATTTTGCTCATCCTTTGCCGGAAGGGGCTGAGTTTGATATAAAATCAGGAATCTTTAACTGGACCCCTATGAAAGGGCAAATAGGAAAATATGAGGTACTTTTTAAAGTTAAGGATGGCAAATATGAAGCCTCAAAAACTGTATTTATAAATGTTATTGATAACAGTTCAGGGGAAAATAAGACTTCTCCTTCTGAACCCCTGGAAATCTCATATAGCAACCGTCTGCGAGAAGCCTCTCCTGAAAAGGTCTTTTCAGATAAGCCCTATATCGATGCTGGAGAATTAAATAATTCAGGGCGATATAGGGACCTGATTGGAATTAATCTGAGTGAACTAAATTCCAAAAGCAAGCAAGAGGTTAAAAATGCAAGTCTTTCCCTCTTCTGGTACTACCCAGAGGAGTTAAGGCAAAATAATACTGTTCTTGAAATCTACAGGCCTGCATCTGCATGGAATTCGGACTATGCAAGCTGGAACAAAAGGGATAATGGTATTGCATGGGATATGACCGGAGGAGACTGGTATGATAAAAACGGAGTTCTTCAGGGCAATGTTCCTTATGCAACATTAACAATAAAAGCCAACCAATATCCAGCAAATGCTTACTGTGAACTCAATATAACTACTCTAATAAATGAATACCTGACAGGTAAGTACCCAAATACTGGTTTTTTAATTAAAGCCAGAAATGAAAGCGATAACTATGTTGCATTTTACAGTAATGAAATAGAGGATATAAATCATCTTCCAAAACTTCACATAGAATTTATAACTTAAAAAAAATTGAGCACCTGGTATTTTGTAGTTTTAAGGCTCTCGAGAATGAAAAATACACTTAATTCTTCAGAGCTTCTTTTGTTTTGTTTTATAAAAAAATATTTTGCATTATGTGGTATAATTTAAGATACTATTACTGGATCTAATATAAAAATAATTAAATATTTAAGTAATTAAATAATTAAACGATTAAATAAATACATGTATACATCAATACACATAAAATATATAAATTAAAAAAAGAAATAATAAATAAATAAATAAATAACTATTGTTAAATAAATATGCGTCAATTAAATACAGTGTTAAATATTCTATAATTGAGAAATTAATATACTGTTGGTTGTTTTTAATTTGCAAACCAGGAAAGATTGTAACCAGAAGACAACAGGTATTTTATTAATTTATTTTTAACTTATGATTTATTACAATGCTTTAATTTTTAATATAGTTTTTCTAGGGATTATATCAATAAGGACTCAAAATGGCATCCAAAATTCTTTTCTCCTGTATATTGAAGGTTAACAAGCTTATAGCAAAAATTCTTGACTTCTGTGCTTTTCCGCGCATAGTAGAGATGTTATGGCAGAGAATTAAATTAAACACGAGAAAACTTACTCTATTGGAAGAACAGGAAGCTCGAAAAGTATTTGGAGATTCCATCAATTATTCTAAAGTGCGAATTGATGAATCTTCGCTTATTTCCTGGTTGGGGGCGCGCATTAATAAATGTTCTTGTATGGGAGTTACTACGTTTTATACAATAAATTTCAATCGAAAAATCAAGACAGCCATAGGGAATTCTGATATGAAGTGGCTTATACATGAATTAACTCATGTGGCGCAAATGGAACATGCGGGCTCGAAATATTTTATAGAAGCAATATATGCGCAAAAAACAATGGGATATAAATATGTGCTTGGGGAAAAAAAGCGTTTAAAGCATTACAACCGTGAGCAGCAAGCTTCAATTATTGCGGATTTTTATTCAATGTTTCATTCAGGGAAATCAACACAGGCTTTTGAGGGGTATATTGCCGAGCTAAAGGCAGGGAGATTATAACATAAAAAGTGTATTTCTGAGAGCTGAGAAATTGTGAGTTGTAAATTAAAATACTTTATAGAAAATCAGGATTTTAAAATTTGATTAACGAGGCAGTTTAAAATAATTTAAAAGCGTATGCAGGATAATTTTCTATTGGATTTAAAAAAGTGATGCCATATCTTAAAAAAGTGAAAATAGTAGCCCGGCACGGATTCGAACCGAGGTTGCAGGATCCAGAGTCCCGCATGATTGACCACTACACTACCGGGCTTCTTTGATTTTTCGCTGTGGGGCGTGATTCTTTCGCCTTGAAGCGTATCTTCTAAAGGAAGAATTTGTATAAATAGCTTTCGGCTGTACCTTAATGCACTTTTGACAAATTATTTCGAAATGTCTAAATAATTTATTTATTAAAGACTCTCTTCGGACTGGTTGAGAATAGCAGTCCACCACCAGCGGGCCATATCTATAAGATCTTTTGAAAACTGGCCTGAAAGTCTGTATTCTTTATTTTTAATCGAGATTAATCCGGCTCCAAGCAGTTTATTGCGCATTGCATAAAATGAGGCTCTTCCAATCTGAAGCTCTTCCAAAAGGGTTTTCCATTCATCCGTGCGAAGTGCATTTCCCTGGGCCTGTCGCTCTTCAATAATTGTCAGGAATTTTTGGCCCCTTACAGCAGTTGCATCTTCCTGAAATATACGGCGCATTAATCCATAATAAGGATCTCTGGAATGGCTTATTCTGGTATTGGCGTCTGATCTTACAACTATAGTCGTTGCTGTTCTGGGTGCGTTTTTCACAAGTGACATTTTAATCAAAAGTAAAAATAGAGTTTCTGGTTTTTAACTGAGTTTTCAGGCAGTAAACTCAGGGGTTTTTGACGAATTTACTATTTTCATCAATAAATCTACATACTCTTCTCTCAACATGTAGACCATCGGAGTTTTATAAGATTCTTTATGCGCTCTTAAAATTCCCAGTTTCGAGTGAATATATCCAACCATGGAAGCAACGGTATTTCTCGAAACACTATATTTACTTGAAAGCATTTCATGTAATTCATCAATGGTTGCTTTTTTTACATTGATGAAAATGCATAGAATAGCGCGTCGATACCCACTGGTATCTACTTCAAGAAATTTCTCTAGTCTGGATTTGATTTTAGCTCGGATGGTTACCATTATTTACCACCTTTACTGGTGTAGTAAACTATGTCAGTTATAGCTCTATATATAGGTTTGTAAATTTATTCGTCCTGAGAAGAGTAATCCAGGAAAGTGAGTCTCTTAAACAGGTTTAATTTGTTTTAATCAGTTTTAATATACATATATATTCGTTATCTAATATATTGCTTTTTATAATTGAATGTTAACATACGATTTCCACTATTTTTTAAGAAAATATCACTTTATTTTGTCTTGGTTAATTAGTTTTCGTCATTCCTATAAATAAATATTATTATCCTGCTGGCTTGTCAAAACTTTAAAGAACTTCAAATATCTTGCAAAAAAATTATTTTAACCACTTAAATAAAATATTTATTAAACTACATTATTAATTTCTGATAAAGATATATTAAGTTTATGTTTATATTTTAAGCACTGATATTAAAGTGTATTAAAACCCCCTATTAATTGTGATTAAGTTTCTTTTGATTTCACGCATTAAAAAATTTTAGGCCAATTATAGGTTCAGAGAGTTGTAATTAATATTTGTCGCAGTCAACTGTTCACTGTAATTATTAACCTGATTACTTTAAAAATTATAATTTCTTTGGATTATAATTAAATCCAAGAACAAATAAAAGATATGCATTTTGTGCTCAAGAGGATAATATTAATAGCTTAAGAACCTTTAAACAAAGCATAAAACCACAGAATAAAAAAATAATTAAATAGATATCTCGGCTTTATACAGGAGCGACAAAATGGAATATAGTTATGACCTCAGGGAGAATTATCTCTGGCATGAAGAAAACAAAATACCTGCATATAGCCTTGAAGAGAATGAAATCGGAAACTGCAGCAACTGCAATGCAATGATTTCAAGCCTGAGCTACCATGCTGCAGATGAGGCAATTATCGTAGTAACGAAATGTCCTTCATGCGGGTCTTTTTTCGCCAATATTTATGATCCGGAATGGAACTGGATGGATGAAGCTCCCATATCTTTACTACCGATTTCAATCCCAATAATTAATCAGAGTATTAGTGATTGGGAAGGATTTGCAGCAATTCCCATGAAAAAACTTGAGGTTATTTTTTCTAGAGGAGAAATAGAAGCTCTTATTTCACGAGCAAAAAATGAAAGCCCTATTCGTCAATACCTGTATAGGGCTCGTAAAAAATTTGATCTCTTTGAAGAAATCTTTGATTTAAGGCTTGAATTATAATATTATTACAAATTGTTTGTAATTTGAAATTCAGTCCACTTAAAATAAGAATAAATCCTTTGCTGGCTTAAATAATATGATGTAATAATATAAAATTACATACTAATAAAAATATTTTTTATATTTTATAAAATTTATTAATTAATTTTTTAATTATAATTAAATAAAAATTAAAAGTAATTATATATATCCAATATATTAATTGTTTATTAATTTAGATAGTATAAATGTAAACTTATAAGATACAAATAAATTTAATATATTGATTTGTCTAATTAATTATATTTCCATATTTGAAATTAGTGAAATTAATTGGAATAGAGGCCAATTAATATTCATCTTCGACTTTTTTATTCAAATGTTATGCTAAATATCATATTGAAACGTGCTATGTGTTTGTGAGCCTTTTTTATTTCACACGTATAGACTATTCAGATCAAAAACTATTATATAAATATAGGCTGATTCTAATTAAAAATACAGTTTAAATAAGAATTTTTATAAATTATTTATGTAATAAAAAAGGAAAAAAATTAGGAGAACTAATTCTCTTTTTTACACGTTCCTAAAATAATGACTCTTGTAAGAAAATTTTATTTAGACTTTAATTAATTATTTGAAAAATAGTTCCTATAAAGGAATTTAGTTAACTAGTCAAATCAATTGTAATAATTTCTAATCCAGATTATTACCTCCAAGAATAACATGGGGAATAGCGTGATAAAAACTACTTTGAACATTATTTTGAGTTAAAATTTTCCAAAAAAAAGGTTCCAAAAAATCATTCTTAGATACTATATGCACAACAATTGGTGTCTGACAATTTTTGCATTTTTGCTCTCATTTTGTTAAGTTGATTATTCCAAATACTATAGTAATATGTGCCTTTTTGCCGACAGACGCCCCATTAAATGCAAAAAAATATGAGAAAAAATTTAGTACAAAATACCCGAAATCCATTCATATATAATACCGGAACAAATAAGTCCGTGTTTTTCAAAAATCTTGGAATAAAAAATTGTAAAATCCTTACTTTTAAAAATAAAACACAATTTATTTATGATTTTTTAGAAAGTGATCGATTTTCTTTCTATGTTTTTTTAGCTGTTTTTAAAGCGAAGAGTCTATACTCATGAGATAAAATACATATTTATAAATATAGCCTTATTATTTCAAATTTTAGTTTTTTTTAAATTCATAATTTTGATAATATAATTTACTAACTTATATATACACTAAATAATATACACAATTTTGAGAATTATAAAATTAATATCTTCATTTTATGAATAGTATGATGAATATTTTGTATTATCTTTTTGCTTATGTTTAAATACTAATTTACTAACTTCCAGATGCATTTATTTCTATATATACATCAATGAATGCAAAAACATATTTTTATTTATATCTACGTTACAGTTATGTTATTTAATTTATTATATATATTTCTATGGGTATTAATTGTATATGAATAAGAGGGTTACCATCAATCCCATATTTAGAATTGTATATGATTCAATTTCTATCTTAAACAAGATAATATTTCCTTAAATAGAAGATTGCACTGGAGAATATACTATTTTATGTAATCTTTCAATCTATGGTTATCTGATATTTCAATTTCTAACTAAATTTATATGAGTATATATTTTATTTATTATATACATGTTACAATAAGTTTAATTAATTGCACATATATAACTTCATATATACATTTTGAAGGAAATTTTAGCATAATATAAGACTATAATTATAAAATATTTTTCGAATTGAATGGTCTACACTATTCAAAAAGAAAATAATAAGAAACACATATTTTTCATTTTTCGACAAGCGTCCATTTATTTAGTAACATAAGTTATTTTAAAAACCTTTTATCTTAATTATCCTATAATTTTTCGATATGTATGAATAAATTAATTGTTAATTATTAGATATATATTATAATATATATCTATAATAAATGAAAGTAGTTTGCATTAAAATAAACTGAATACTCAAAGATTTTTTAGCAATATATAGATAAAGATTAAACTGGTATTTAATTAGTATCGGATAAATAGTAATTAAAGAGTAAAACAGGGCTCAAGATGTTAGAAAATATCGATCTTTCCTTAAAGGTTACCAGTGAAGAATATAAAAAAAATATGGAAATTCTTAAAAATAAGCTTGGCGACTCACAGCGAGAAGCCTGGAAAGCAGGTATTCCTATTATTCTGGTTTTTGAAGGCTGGCACGGGTCCGGCCTAGCCGAAGACATTAATCGGGTGATTCTTTCGCTGGACCCTCGTGGATATGATTTTCACACCATGATCAGGCCCTGCTATGAAGAGCTGCTCAAGCCTTTTCTTGTGCGTTTCTGGATAAGAACTCCTGTAAAAGGAAAAATTTCAATATTTGACAGAAGCTGGTACAGTAGAGCTATTATTGAGTGTTTTGGACGAGAAAAATCCGAAGAAAAAATGAGAAAATGCTTAAAACAGGTAAATGATTTCGAACGCCAACTTATTGACGACGGCACTCTTATGCTTAAATTTTTTCTTCATATCAGTGAAAAAGAACATAAAGAGCGGTTCAGGAATATGAAGAAAAATGGGATTCCTCTTATCCTTGATGAGTATGAAAAAGAAGGCGGCCAAAATCTTGATTTTATTCATAGCTATAAAGAGAATCTGCCATACATCGAAGAAATGCTTGAAGATACTGATACACCTTATGCACCCTGGACTGTAGTAGAAGCTAATGATAGAAATTTTGCAACTCTGAAAATCATGGTAACCATTATAAATGCAATCCAGGCCACGATTGCACAGCAAACCAACACGTCAGGGGTCCAATATTTTAACGGTTTTAACACAGTAGTTCAAAGCCTTCCCGAACCCAAGAATTCAGTCCTGGAAAAAGTTGACCTCTCTAAAAACATATCAGAAGAAGAGTACAAAAGTTTAAAAAAGTTTTATCAGGAAAAACTTGAACATCTTCATTACGAATTGTTTAGAAAAAAACGTCCATTTGTAATTGTTTTCGAGGGATGGGATGCTGCCGGGAAAGGAGGAAATATTCACCGTTTTGTAGAAGAGCTAAACCCAAGACTTTATAGGGTCATACCTGTTGGTTCTCCTAATGATATCGAAAAAGCTCACCATTATCTCTGGCGGTTCTGTACAGCAGTGCCTAAAGCCGGGCATATCGCAATTTTTGATAGAAGCTGGTATGGGCGCGTGCTTGTCGAAAGGGTTGAAAAACTCTCCAGTGAAGATGAATGGAAACGAGCATATAGGGAAATTAATGAGTTTGAAGAAATACTGGCTCAATCTGGGACAATTGTTCTTAAGTTCTGGCTGCAAATAGATAAAGAAACCCAGTTGAACCGCTTTGAAAGCAGGCAAAACGATCCGGAAAAAACCTGGAAAATAACTTCTGATGATTGGAGAAATCGAAGCAAATGGGACGACTATGAAATAGCCGTTGAAGAGATGCTCAAAAAAACAAATACAAAAAGCGCAGAATGGGTTATTGTGGAATCAAATGATAAGCTGTATTCAAGAATAAAGGTTTTGAAAACTGCTGTTGAGCTATTAGAAAAAGAATTGGAATCAGAAGGTAAAATTCTTTCCTGATCTGGACCTCAGGAATTAAAGTGAGAATCTGAAAATAGCCTGAGTTTCTCTGAATCTTTTTGTGTCTCCGGGCTTTTTTCAAATTTTTTATTTTGCATTCGATGTCTGCAAAGAGCTACACTTATAGCTTTCTTAAGATCTTTTTCATCAAAAGGCTTTGCTATATATCCAGAGCTTCCGGTATTCCAGGCTCTTTCTATCATTTTATTATCTGAGCACGCAGTAAGATAGACTACCGGAATATCAAACTTTTTTATAATTATTTTTGAAGCTTCTATCCCATCCAGCTCTCCCTTCAGCATAATATCCATAAGCACGAGATCCGGAAAAGTGCTTTCAGCTTTATTTATAGCATCTTCTCCAGAAAAAGCTACACCTGTAACAAGGTATCCCAGATTTTTTAGCATTTTTTTTATGCCCATTGAAACTATATGTTCGTCTTCTACAATGAGGATTCTGCCTTCGACCATTTCCTCTCCCACGTCATATTTATTCTAAGTTAATTTTGCTCAATAAAAATTTAATTTATAAAAGTCAATTCCGCGATCAGATTCTACCAGGTAATTAATTCTTCAACCTGTTGGTAAGATAGTATCTTGCATACTCTGGAAAAGAATTTTTACTCTTTTGAGGAATTAAACTTGATTTATCCTTTTATAGCTCAGCTTGTCTGAGCAGTCAGTTAGAATTTATCAGCCTGAAGTACATACCAGTAGATAAATATAATTAAGGTTTCTTCTAGAAATTCCTATATTGATAAAGGTATATAACCTACGCCGTATTGTGCTTACAAAAAAAAGAGAAATTTAAGTTTACTTTGGCTATGGCACATAGCATTACCTTTTCCAAACATAAAAGATATTTTAATTCGTTTAAAATTTTTACTCAAATTATAAAATAATTGGATTGCGGAAATTTGTAAAAATAGGTCTTTATATAGGACGAAAGAGAGCGGGAGAACTAATATAGAAATTACTTACTTTTAGTTCTGAAATTCCAAGTTAATAGTATAACATATATTATAACGAATAGGGAACTTTTTAACATATCAAGGAGAAGCTAATTTCAAAACCATTCTGGAACAAATAAACTCTCAGGAAATTTATAATTATTTCAATTTGCTCTGAGAATTATAATATAATATCTTTTTATTTAATTTGATATTATTTTTAATTTATATTTGTTCAAATTTATATTATTTGAATTTATAATAACCCGAATTTATATTAATTAAACTTATATTATTAAACTTATATTAATTTGAATTAATCTTTTTAGAACTCTTCTAACTCTTCAGTCTCCTTCAGAAAGCGCATTATTTGTTTTTCCTTTTTCCTTTCTGTATCTTTGCAGGGCAACTTCAATGCTGCTGTAAAGATCTTTTTCGTCAAAAGGTTTTATAATATACCCGAAAGGCTCGGTTTTTTTAGCCCTTTCAAGGATACTATTGTCAGAATAAGCTGTTAGATAAACTACAGGCACATCAAATCTCGTTGTAATTTCTTTTGCTGCTGTGACCCCATCCATATTTCCTTTTAACATAATATCCATAAGAACAACATCAGGAAAGGTGCTCTCTGCCTTGCCTATAGCATCTTCTCCGGAAGAGGCAACTCCTGTAACTGTGTATCCTAAGGTCTTTAGCATTCTCTTTATACCCATTGCAACAATATGTTCATCCTCTACAATTAGAATTCTTCTTTCTGCCATTTTTACACCTTTCTTTATTGTTTTAGAAACCTGATTTTAAATTCAGTCCCATTTTTTGTATCAAGCTCGATATCCCCTTCAATCTGGTCTACAAGCGTTGTTACCAGTTGAAGTCCCAGAGAATTTGTTTGCCTGAAATCCAGTTCTTCAGGGAAACCTGCTCCATTGTCTTTCACTATAAGGGTTAATTTATCGCTTTCATTCTTTATTATACTGCGAGAATAGGACGCTTTATTATTTCTATTTTCAGCAAGATTATTTTCCAGGGATTCCGAACTCCCGGTTTTTCCGGCGTAATTATCCTCATACAGCTCATTACTATACAATTCGATGCTGATTTCCCCTGTACTTCTTCTTACAAAGGCATGTTTTAAGGAATTTGAGACAAGTTCATTAATTATAATTCCTAGGGGAACAGCCGTATCCATCCCAAGGAAGACCTTCTCCACGTTAAGTTTTAGTTTTATTTTTTTATTTCCAAGAGAATATGATTTCAGGAGGTAATCGGTCAGGTTTCTTATATAATCTGCAAAATCCACACTTACCATATCTTCTGACTGATAGAGTTTTTC
>JBNAKO010000095.1:0-1308 GCA_049706495.1 Methanosarcina sp.
TGATCATCTTTTCCATCGCATTTGTAGTCTCCGCTTCCGTCTCCGGCAACAGTTATCACGCGTGAATTCTCAGCACCTAATACAGCAGGTGCAGTTGATAAAATAAGGCATGTTACCAGGAATAGGGTTCCCAGTTGTCTCTTTAGCATCGTATCACCTTTGGGTTGGATTTTAATAGGGATCTAAGTAAAATCTAAAATTCAGAAAATGTTTTTACTTTCCCGAATATTTCTTTTAAAATTCGTATTACGTACTCATAATGCCTTTTTCCAGCATATCCAATCGAGAGGGTTAGATCTAGTCAGGTTGGTTCTATGCGGTCTTAAGAATTTATATTACGTCTGCGTAATATTTTTGAACCTATCCAATTCGGTTCTCTGCGATTTTGTGGGGCGGACACGTTGCACAGAGGCTCCACTCTCCAATAGCTTTAAGGGACTGGTTCTTGGAGGTGGCCGGTTATAAAAAGCTTTTTTCAGCTTTTACTGTTCAAAATCTGTTACTGACCATAAGATATTGCTCTTTCTGGTCAATACCTCCTCTTTATTGATCACGGCTCTTAGCCAGGCCAACTCATATTTCTTGAAAGGTTTCCTCTTTATTCATTAAATTCCTGAGTTGACACTTTTGTGTATGTAATCTTATTATAAAATATTTTTGGTATTTTATAGAAGAAATTAATGCAGTAGATCTGCATTTAAAAGAAAATTTGCGTACTTATTTTTGGGTTCCAGACAATATTTAACAGCTTATTTTAATAGTAAATCATATCATTTATTTAATTTACAGATCTTTTTTTTAAAAGCCTCTTTAGAAGCCATTTTCTGTTTTTCGAATTTAAATATTCGCATTAGAAATTATATCGAATATAGTACTTGGTTATTGATTTTAAAAATCAAATCTGGTAAGCTTATTCTTGAAAAGCTTAAATAATTTACTATAATCCTGATATTTTTTGCTATTAAGTCTTTTAAACCGAATGTTTCAAAATATATTTAGTCAGCTTTAATAAAATTATTTATTACGTTTATTTTCCTTAATTACGGGACTCGACAAGAAGTTCACAAATAATAAGATAGAGTCCTTGAAATCAAAAAACTTATTTAATTTAAAATGAAAACAGTTTAAGGAAAAAGGCAAAAAATATTTTTCAGGTAAAACTACTTTTTTTCTTTGAAAATCCTCTAATCAAAGAATCCTTTTAAGTTGACTCAAAAAGAGTTCAATTAAGTTTAGAAAGATTAGAGAAGATAAAAAAGACCTGATATGTAAATTCAAAATCTTTTCGTCAATAGAAAGCCTCATTTT
>JBNAKO010000096.1:0-1427 GCA_049706495.1 Methanosarcina sp.
CTATATGTATCTGAAATAGATGGAAGATATTCTACTCTTTTTAATACAAATGGGTGGGAATTGGCTGAATATAAACAAAAGGATAGAATTTTAAATGAAACAGTCTCTGTTTTTGAAGAATATATTTTAGATAATATGGATAATTCAGATAAAGGTAAGGCTTTATCTTTATGGGAAACAAGTCGTTTGAAACAACTTAAGATACTACTCAATGTAGACAAAGGAAAACAACATGAGAAAAACAATGAAATAGGGTATATGGATATTAAAAAATTTAAAAATAGAGGTGTTTTGCCAGTTCCTGAAGATGTCTAAATGTTAGTAATCGTTTCAATTCATGTCTTAGTTTATTTGTATAATGTTACCTTTAATTAGGTTAATATTTTGAAAAGTATTTCATTTACAGGTCTATGAAGCTTAAAATCCTTGAAATGACCTTCAGATCCACTGAAGAGTTCCAAAGAAGTTTACCCTCAATGAGAGGCTTCTTTGCATCAAGATTTAATGATTTAATCGAGCTTCACAACCATAATACTGATCAGTTTGTTTACAGTTATCCCCTGGTTCAGTATAAGTTTATTGGAAAAACACCTCTCTTGATGGGGATTAACGAAGGGACAGAAATATTAAAAGAAATTTTTGATAAGTTTGATTCAGTTAATTTAAATGGCAAAGAATACGAGATCGTCGAAAGGACAATAACAATTAGAAAGGAAGAATTTGGCCTCAGTAATAAAATCTATTTCTATGAATTTCTAACTCCATGGTTTGCTTTAAGTCAGAAAAACCACGATAAATTCAAATTTGCTCGAAATAATGAGGGAAAAGCAGAGCTTTTGAGAAATATCCTAAAAGGAAATCTCCTTTCAATGTCAAAATCCCTAGGTTACACTGTTCCCGGACAGATAAAATGTGATGTTGACCTTTTGCCTACAAAGTCAAAATATAAAGATACTGAGATAGTTTCTTTTGATGGGGGGTTTGCGGCTAATTTTGTCATACCTGATTATCTTGGAATAGGAAAGTCAGTTTCTAAGGGCTTTGGTATGGTTAGAAAGATTCAAAATAATGAAATTTAACAGAATTAAACAAAAAAACAGGAAATAGATGAATTCAAATGAAAAATAAGAAAAATGAAGTGAAATAATGAACAAATTAAATTTCAACATCGAAGAAAAGGAAGAATACACCTTTATTTCATTCAAAATACCCGATATTCTTACTCCTGAAGACCTGTCATCTCTTTTTCCTCCTTCGGTTAATGGAGCAAAAGGTGTAATTCTTAGCGGAAGAGGTCCTATCTGGCTTTACTGTTTCTTAACACACTTTTACCACCCAACAAAATTTAGGCATTGTTAATTAAAGATAGTTAACTCTTTATTTCTGTACTTCATTAATAGAATAACAGAGTACTTTAGCATTTGAAG
>JBNAKO010000097.1:0-31504 GCA_049706495.1 Methanosarcina sp.
CTCATGCAAGGACCTATACAATGCGACCTGAAAATATATATTAACTATGTTATATAAAAATATCGGTAGTTTTGAGGACGTAACCAGGATTCGAGGCTTTCAATTATTTCTATTTTTTCACCTGAATTATCTATTTTCTTACTGATTTTTTAAAATCGGAAATCTTTAAAAATAACTGAAGGAAATAACAAACATCGAGCCTGGAAGATCAGTCGAGTCTGAGGTAGATTTGAATAATATAGCTGGCCAGAAGATTCCAGAAGATTCAGGGGAGCAGGATAAATTTAAAGTAAATTATCGTATACTTATAAAACACTTTTTAATGAGTAGAATCCGGAGAATATGTTATCAAGAGGTTTAATTAACTTAAAAAAGGCTATTCAGTGTAAAAAATTGAAAGGAAGAGTTATATATTATAGATATGTTTGGTGTTTTACAAACTGAGCACGGGTGTTTAAGAACACACAGAGGTGCTAACATATGTATGGCACTGAACAGGTAGTTTCCGGAACAATCATTTCTGGCCCAGAACTGGAGCCTATTGAAGGGTATATCTGTATAAAAAATGGAAAAATTACAGAGATAGGCGAAGAGCGTACATATTCTTCGAATATAATAGCTCCCTGTTTTACTAACGCCCATACTCATCTTGGAGACTCTGTATTGAAGGATCCCCCTCTTGGGAAAGTCTCAGGTTTTAAGGTTCAAAAAGATCTTGATACCCTTGTGAAACCTCCTAACGGCCTGAAACATAAAATTCTAAGAGAAACCCCGTATAAAACCATAATCGAATATATTAAAAGATCCTTACTGGATATGATAGAAACAGGAACCTGTGCTTTTGCAGATTTTAGAGAAGGGGGAGTTGTAGGGATCGCAGCCCTGAATAAAGCTCTTGAAGGGCTCGAACTTCATTCCATGATTTTGGGCAGGCCCTCTGAACCCGAACAACCTCTCCAGGTGGTTCTGGCTGAGATAAAAAGAATATTTTTACATTCTAACGGCCTTGGAATAAGTGGAGCAAACGACCTTGACCTTAAATTATTAAGAGAATTCGCTGCATATACCCGAAATTCCAATAAATTGTTTGCAATCCATTCAGGGGAAAAAAACAGAACCGACATTGAAAAAGCCCTTTCTATGGAACCTGATTTGCTTATTCATTTAACACATGCCACAAAAAAAGACCTTGAAGAAATAGCCCAGGCTAAAATTCCTGTAGTCGTTTGTCCCAGATCGAATTTAATCACAGGGGTAGGAATGCCTCCTATTGCAGATATGCTTGAAGCCGGGATAACAGTTGCTGCAGGGACTGATAATGTAATGTTAAATTCTGTAAATATGTTTGCTGAAATGGAATTTATGTCCAAAGTTTTTTCCCTTGAGGATA
Source organism: Methanosarcina sp. (assembly GCA_049706495.1). GTDB lineage: Archaea > Halobacteriota > Methanosarcinia > Methanosarcinales > Methanosarcinaceae > Methanosarcina. Next base: position 1,391 of record JBNAKO010000097.1, read on the forward strand.
GACAAGTATTTAAAATTTGCACACTTAATGGTTCTTTTATAATGGGGCCAGATTCTACAGTTTCTATAGAAAAGGTGAATAAAACTAATCTGATGATCTTAAACGGCGGATCCAATAACCTTGCAGGCATAAAGGATCCTGTAAGCGGAATCACAAGACGAGCAAGACCCGATGATATACTGTCGGTACTTCATGCTTGATGAATGGAGAACAAAATATGGATAGCGAGTTTTACCGGAATATAGTAGTTGCAACAGACGGATCTGAGAATAGCCGGAAGGCTATTTCTTATGGTATTGAGCTTGCGAAACTCAGTGGAGCTACAGTTCATGCTCTTTATATTGTAGATACATCTGCTTATTCCTCAATACCAATGGATGCTGGCTGGGAAGCAATGTACGAGATCCTGCGAAAAGAGGGGGAAAAAGCTGTAAATCAGGTGAAAGAGCTTGGAGAAGCCGCAGGAGTGGAAGTAAGAGAGGTCCTCTGGGATGGCCACCCGAGTACTGAAATAATCAATTTTGCAGAGAATAACAATGCTGACTTAATCGTAATGGGTACCCTTGGAAAAACTGGACTTGACAGGTTTCTGCTGGGAAGCGTTGCAGAAAAAGTGATAAGAGGTTCAAAAGTTCCGGTTCTTGTCGTCCGGGCTGAAGAATGAATTTAGATTGTCTGGAAGCTTTTTGGGAAAAGAAAGCAAAATAAAATTCAGGATTCACAGAATATACGGGTGTAGATTTTATGCCAAAAAACATCTTCATTGAAGATATTATGGTTAGAGATGTAGCAAGCGCTACTCTTCCAGGTTCAAGGGACGAGGTTCTTAAAATTCTTAAGAACAAACACATCTCAGGAGTTCCTGTTCTTAAAGATTCCAAAGTAGTGGGAATTGTCACAAGGACAAATCTTTTGCAAAACCCTGAGGAAGAACAGCTAGCTCTGCTTATGACGCGAGATCCTATAAGCATATCACCTGGATCGGATCTGCAGACTGCTGCACGCCTGCTTGTTGAGCACGGAATAAGAAGACTCCCTGTTGTAGACAACGGAAAACTTGTAGGGCTTGTAACTGTAGCAGATGTCATAGGCACGATTGCAGATATGAATATCGATATTCCCATAAAGGACTATGTGGAAAAAGAGGTAGTCGCAATTTACAGCGAAACTCCTTTGCCTGTTGTCGCCAGAATTATGGAACTTGCAGGCGTAAAGGCTGTGCCTGTACTTGATGAGAATCTCGAACTGGTAGGAATAATTTCAGACCGGGATGTGATTGCTGCCAGTGTAATTGAAGACAGCGTGGAAATGTCAGATATGTCTGCAGGCCTTGATGATGATGCCTGGACCTGGGAATCAATGAGAGACACCATGAGTATCTATTACAGCGTCTCAAGGATTAAAGTTCCGGATCTCATAGGAAGAGATGTAATGATTCGGGAACCCATCACAGCAACTTACATTTCATCTGTGAGCGATTGTGCCAGAAAGATGAAACGAAACAGAATTGACCAGATTCCTATTATTAATTCAAACCGTAAACTTCAGGGCCTATTGAGAGACTATGATTTATTAAAGCCGCTTATAGATTCAGAATAATCTGGAAAGAATCCATAAATCTTCATTTAAAAAAGGAAGTTTTTAAGAAGCTTTCTTTTAACACTTTTTTGAGGAATAAGAACATGGATAGGCCTTTTATTTTTATTAATTCTGCTATGTCGGCCGATGGCAAACTCTCAACAAAAGAGAGGAAACAGGTAAAAATTTCAGGCAAACATGATTTTGAACGTGTGGATGAGTTAAGAGCACAGGCAGATGCAATTATGGTAGGCATCGGAACTGTACTTTCAGACAACCCAAGCCTGACTGTAAAATCAGCGGAAAGGAAAGCAACCAGAAAAGCAGCCGGAAAAGATGAAAATCCCGTAAGAGTTGTTGTAGACAGCACTGCAAAAATCCCCCTCGATTCGGATATTTTCATAAAGGGGGAAGGAAAAAGAATAGTTGCAGTTTCAAACGCGGCTCCTGTTGAAAAAGTAAAAAAACTTGAAGAAAAAGCTCTCATTATTAAGGCAGGGACTGATAAAATTGAACTTTCCAGGCTTGTAAAAGAATTAAAGAAAATCGGTATAAATACTCTGATGGTTGAGGGGGGAGCAACCCTTAACTGGGGAATGCTTTCATCAGGGCTTGTCGATGAAATTTATACTTTTGTAGGGAATCTGATAATAGGAGGCGCTGCAGCTCCGACCTTTGCTGACGGGGAGGGATTTTTAGAATCCGAACTTCTTGGCCTTGAATTGATGTCAATGGAAAAAATGGATGCTGGAGTACTTCTCAAATGGAAAATAAAAGGTAAAAGAAATTCCTGATTCTTTTTTAGAATATTTCTGGGTAGGTTCCCTAAATTTTTTGAATATTTTAATTTATATATTAAAAATATTCAGCTTTTTAAATTTATTTTAAATTCTCAATCAGACTCAATATTTAAATAATTTCAATCATTCTTAATATTTAAACTATTTTAGTATTTAATTATTTTAATGTTTAAAATTCTTAATTTGTTAACTTATATTTTTCGAATTCGCCACTGCAATACACAAAGATTTCAAGTTCGCGGCCTCCTTTAAGAAATTCGCGGATTTTGCGATCATAGATCCTCTGGACATGTTTCAGGTTATTTTTTCGGAAATGCATATGAACAGCTTCAAGAAAAGCAATCATCTGACTTAGATAAGCTTCTTCATATTCCCGGGTTTTCAGACCGATTTTTTTGCATTCGGAATCTTCAAGGTCTGAATGATAATTTCCATGCTCGTTTAAGCCGCTTATCTGGCGCCAACCCACTTTTCCTGATTCATCGGCTTCCCTGTGGAGCATATGAGGATAAACTCTGCAAATTGAAGGGCGATTTTCATAGATCTTACAGCGTTTATTTTCCAGAAAAATACAGGAACCATCAGGTTTGGTTTTCAGAGCATAGCCGGAAACATAAAATCTTCCTTCCTGGTCACAAAACTCGTAATAAGGAGCCGGGGTGATAGCTTGAGGATCTATTTTTCTGATTGCAGCCAGATCTGCCTCAAGCAAGAAAACATGGTCATTGAATTCTTTAGTGCAGCAACGTGCACAAAGTTCGCATTTGAATCCCAATTCTTTGATTATTTCAAGGAATTCAGAGTCAGGAAACTTTTTTAAATCTTCAAGTTCTTCCTGCATGACTGCCAAGCGGGTTTCAAATGGATCATTTTTCAGTTTAATTTGTTTTTTCATAAAAGAATCCTGCAATATTCAGGTGATGTTAATTTAATACTCAGCTTATTATGAATAATATAAAACTGAACCTAAAACTCAAATTTACGTCTGGAATAGAAGAATGTGCGTAACATTTAATTACTAGCATTTCTCTTTATGATAAACCCAAGGCTTGATAACATTTATAATTTCGCATATTCAGCCTTCAAAGATTATCATTGATAAAACATTTCACAGCTTTCACTGATAATTATCTATTTAATGTCATAAATTAAATGTCATGATTAGACAGATTTGTTAAGCTCATCAGGGAGAAAAAATCCGCGGCAACTGATGCGTATTGGCGAATAGCATATTAACAAGATACTGACAAAGATTACATAAACCTATTACGAACAAACTACTATAAATTACAGATATTAAAATTAAGTTAAGCTTTAAATTTAATGTGAGGAATGATTATGGGCAAAACCGGCAGTATTGATTGGGTAAAGGTAAAAGGCAGAAAAGGTAGAGTAATTAAGGTCCAGAAGTCGCAGGCCCAAAAGGCACACCCAGGACCTGCACAGCGCTTTACTTCTTCAGGTCACAAGAGACGTTTTATTAGAAGATCTGCAAAAGCCCTTGTAAAATAATTTAAGGGTTTTAATTAAAAATATTTTTTAATTAAATTTTTTAATTGATTTTCTTATTTTTTATTAATGTCTTTTGCATTTATTTTTATTTTTTAATTTATCGTTAGAACCCTGAATTTTATAGTAAATTTACGGGGCTTAGAATTTTATTATACTAATAACTTTTAAAGATTTTGTAACTTTTATAAAATATTTAAAAGTATTGTAAATTATATAATCCAGTTATATTTGTTATTTCTTTTTGTGTTAAAAAGAAAGGGTTAGATATGCTATGCTAACACCCATAAGACAAAGCGAAACATTAAGAAAAATGTTCAGAAAAAAGGAAAGGCTGTGTCCTTCTTCGAGAAGCTTAAAAGTTTCATAAGCAAAAGTAGAAAAAGTAGTAAAAGATCCAAGGATTCCTATATTTACCAGATATATCATAGATTCAGGCTCAGATGAAAAAGTAAGAAGAGCAAGGACAATACTTCCAAGGAAATTTACAGCAAGTGTGCCTGCAGGGATATTCCTGATTTTGGGGATCTGGCTTGAAACAAGGTACCGAAGAGGCGCTCCTATAAAACCGCCAAGTCCTATCAAAAAAATTTGTTCCAGCCCCGAAATTTGAAACATTTTCAGATCTCTCCCCTTGAGAGGAACTTTATAACGCTCCTGCCTGCAAATATCCCCAGAAGGGTGAGAAAGAGATTAGCACTTATGTTCCCCAGAGCAGGGAAAAAACCCAGATTAAAAGATTGGACAGCAAATGTGGAAAAAGTGGTAAATGCTCCCATAAAGCCTGTTCCAAACGCGAGTTTTCCTTTAGGGCCTATAAAACCTATATACTCTGTATCGTACATTATAAGTCCGAGCATGAAGCTGCCCAGTACGTTTACTGAAAGAGTCCCAATTTCTGCCTCTAGAGGCTGGCAGAGCAAAAACCTGCAGATAGCCCCCAAAAATCCGCCGAGTCCTATAAGAAAAATTTTATCGAGATCTTGATTTGCGGAGGGCGTAATTTCACTTCCAAACCTTTAAATAGTAAGATCCTATAGATTCCTTCCGCCTCATTGGCTTTTGAAGTATAAAACCTTATTGGTTAATTTTTTTTAAAAAAGATACCTCTATAAATAATAGAGAAGTTAGATAGGCTTGAAAACAAAGCAAAATAAAATAAAATAAAATAAAAGATACTGCAAGAAATTGAAAATAAACTGAAAAAAAGTAAATAAATTTAGATAAATTTTAGATTCAGATAAATTCAGAGGGCAGTGTGCCGAAAGTTCTGTAAAATTACAAATTTTAAAAAGTTTTTGATTCAAAAATTCGATGTCAATAGATCAATTTCATGTGCAGTACACAAAAATATTAATTCAAATTTACAGCAAATTCGCGACATTGCCATTCAGAGCAACTCAAAATAACGTAAATTCAGAAATATTAATTCTTAAGTTATTGTTACTCCCAATATCTCTTATATAATAAAAATTTTTAAGAAAAATAAAAATTGACTTAAAATTTGTTAATAAAAATTATTCAATCAAATAAACATCAACATATTCCCCTTCCTCATATCCTTCAACATCTTCAGGTACAAGCACAAATCCGTCTGCTTTTGCAACCGAGCTCAAGACCCCGGCTCCAGCCCCGGTTAAAGGACGCACCTTATCGCCCTCAAAAACCACACGTATGAAATTAATATATCCGATTTTTGAGCTGATTTTTGCAGCTAATTGTTTTTTCATGCAGATTTCAGGAATTTCCGGGATAACTCCTAATTTTCGGATACCAGAACGAGCAAAGAAATAAAGGATGACAAGCCCTGCAACAGGATATCCGGGAAGGCAAATTACAGGAGTTTTATTTATAATGCCAAGAGCTGCAGGTTTTCCAGGACTGACTCCGATTCCATGTACAAGAAGCTCTCCCATAGCAGCTACAGTTTCAGGTGCATGGTCTCTTTTTCCTACTGACGTGCCTCCTGAAAGAAGGATCATATCCGCATCCAGATTCTCCTCCAGTACTTTTTTTATGCTTCCGGAATTATCAGGCACAATTTCAGTACAGCGAGGAATTCCTCCCCATTTTTCTACATACAGAGCAGCCATAAGCCCGTTAGTTTCGAGTATTGTCCCTGGGGGAGGAATTTCTGCGGCTTTCCTGCGGCTTACAAGCTCGTCTCCTGTAGGAATAACTGCAACAACCGGTTTTTGAAAAACCTCTACTTTATCAAGGCCTAAAGATGCAAGTACGGCAGCATCGCAGGGCCGGAGCAAGTGTCCTTTTTCAAAAACTAGATCTCCTTCTTTAATATCTTCTCCTATCTGCCCTATATTTCTGCCCGGATATACCTGAGTTTTTATTTCAATAAAGTTTCCTGTAGAAACAGTATCTTCGACCATTATAACTGCATCAGCGCCTTCAGGGACTGCAGTTCCTGTATGAACCCATGTACAGGTTCCTTCTTCTATCATGTCAGCTAGCTGCAACATAACGGGATTTGAAGAAGAAGCTCCCAGGGTATCCAGAGCCCGGACAGCATAGCCATCCATAGCAGCCCGTCTGTAATGAGGAACATCCCGACCTGAGACAACAGCTTCTGCAAGGACTCTGTTTACACAGGTTTCAAGTGAAATTTTTTCTGTCCTCGAAACTGGAGAAATTTTCTCAAGAAAAAGGTCCAAAGCCTCCGTCACGGAAGTTAGCTCTTTAAATATTTTATTCATGAATCCCCCTTATTAAAAAATTAACCACCTGAAACTGGAGGCAAGACAGCAACTTCGTCTCCATCTGAAAGTACGGTATCAAGCCCTTCCAGATGCCTGACATTATTTCCATTTATAAGTACATTTATCGAGCCGCACATGACTGGTACTTCACCTGTTTTTTCAGGTTCGTCAAAAATAAGGCTTCTGAGTCTGGGGGATTTTTCGGTGAGCAATAAAAGAATATCAAGAACCTTTTCTCCAGAGAGCTGCAATTCTGACGTGCCTGCCGCCTCACGCAAATTTGCAAATAATTTAACTTTTACCTCAGCCATGAAAAAGACTATTCACTCTATCCCTTAAATATACCTATGCCTTAAAATAGCCAGCATTGAAGCCTTAGAAGTAATAGAGAAAAGAAACCTTTAGCAAACCCAAATTTTCTAAAGGTTTTGTACACCTTATTAAGAATTTCCTCTAATGAGCTTGTTTTCGTTTTCTGTGTATCTCAAGATATAATGTGAACTACCGATAAGCTAAAGACTTACCGGCTTCTTGGGTCATCCTTTCAACTAACGTTGACAAGTCACACAAGCCCTACCCGAAGTCCCTTCGTGGACAAATTATTTAAGCCCAAAAGTTTGCCCTGTTAACCCACTTGCCTGGTTATCGTATTGGGGGGTCAGCAACGCAATATTAACTTAAAAGTATTAATGTTAAGCAGTATTAACAACAAAATAATGTTTAGAAGTTGACGCTTATATCCCCTGAGCTAAAGACTCAGAGGTTTTACGCTTTGACATATAAATTATGTATTTCGATACAACATGAATTACTTATTTATCTAAAATGTCTATATTCTAGCATATGGAAATAAGGTGTAGGTGTGGAAATTCGTGCATAAAGCCTGTTTCAGAGGTGTTAGAGAATATTGAATTATTCTATAAACCCTGCAAGGATTGCAAAACAGAAAAGATAAGTAAATTCTCTCCTCTGGCAGAACAGATTAACCTGGATGAAATAGGCCCTCATTTTGGAAGCTGTAAATGTGGGAAAAGGCATCTGGATGTTGTAATGTCGCATGTGCTAAAAATAATGATAGAAGAAGGAGTTAAAAATAAAAAAGCTAATTTAAGGAATGCATGTGTTCCTCTTATAACTCCAGGGTTTCCGACTAATTTTATTCCTTATTTGCCTGAAGATTCTTTAGTAATTCTTTCCAATGAAATGGACAAAAAGTGTGTAGAAAGGATTCTAAAGGAAGTTAAAGAGGTTAAAGGTATTTTAAAAGGGGATATGAGAAAAACTGTGGGAATAAAAGATTCGGATTCTAATCCCCATGTATATGAACTTCTTGCCGGGTGCGATTTGAGATGTGATATTGTACAGACTCCATATGAGCCTTTAGGAATATACAAATATCAGCATGAAATTCATATAGAATTTCCAAAGATAGAATCTCCTAAAATTGAAATCCTTAAAAATGCTTTGAAAACTTTTGACAGACCTACTGTTCTTGATTGTACATGCGGCCCAGGGACTTTAGGGATCGCATGCCTTAAAGCCGGCGCACAAAAAGTTGTTTTTAATGATTTATGGAAGCCTGCAATAGAAACTACTCTGATTAATTTGGAAACTAATGGATTTCCAGTCGAGCTTTCAACCAGGGAACCCTTGATAGCATCCGGAGAAAAATTTGAAGTTTACAGCATCGACATAAGAGAACTAGCAAATTATCTAAATGATAAATTTGATATTTGTATAATAGATACATTTCCTGGCGTGGATACAAAAGAATTTGTGGAAGCCGCAAACAAACTAGGCAAAGAAATTGTCGTGATTTAATGGGGAATTATAAGGCTAAATGGGAAAAGAAATATTGCTCTTTAAGACTCTGATTTAGCTATCCTTACATTTAATAGCGGTCTTTTGTAGTAATAAATGAATCTCTAAAAATTTTTCACTAAAAGCTGCAATTCTGGCGCGTCCGCTGCTTCACTGAATTTGTAGATAATCTGGCTTTTCCTCAGTCATGAAAAAACAGTTCCACCCTATCCCTTAAATACATCTATGCCTAATAAAGAAGCAGCTAAGTGGAAGGTCTGGGAAATAATGCAGGAAAAAGAAGCCAGAAATATTGAAGATTCATCCCTTCTTTCTAATAAAAAATATAAATTATTTGGGATTTTAATTGTTTTTTTTGCCCTTTTAATCAGACTTCTTGACCTTGGAGACCGGGTTTTTCATCACGATGAAAGCGTTCATGCAAGTTTTACTCTCAAGCTTCTTGAAACAGGGCAGTACAAATATAATCCTGCTTACCACGGCCCCTTTTTATTCCACACCACTGCTGTAGTTTTTCGTTATTTAGGGACAAATGATGCTACAGCTCGCCTTATCCCTGTTCTCTTTGGAGTTGCTACAATTTTATTAATCTTTTTATTAAAAGATGAACTTGGAAAAAGAGGGGTGCTCTGGTCAGCTTTTTTGCTCGCATTTTCTCCCAGTATGATATATTTTTCAAGGTTTTTTAGAAACGATATGATAATAGTTTTCTGTACCCTTGCAACTGTTGTAGGAGTAACGCGCTATCTTGACAACCTTGAGAGTTCAAAGCGATACGGATATCTTATTCTTGCAGCAGTATCCCTTGCCATTGCTGTATCCTCAAAAGAAAATGCATATCTTATCATTCTGATCTTTGGGGCATATTCAGGAATTTATCTTTTATACAGGTTTTACTCCGAATGGCAGCAGGAAAAAAATACATTAAAAGAAACCATTTCAGCCAAAAAATGTGCGATTTCACCTTTTCTTCCTGAAATATTAGCTGCAGGGGTTATTTTTATTTTTATTGTGATGTTTTTTTATACGAGCGTTTTCAGATATCATGAAACTATATTTTCTATTGTTGGAAGAGCTTTTGCTCACTGGATGGAAATGCACAGAATTGAGCGTATAGGCGGCCCTTTTTACTATTATATTCCTATCCTGCTTGTATATGAAATTCCTATTTTGCTCTTTGGAATTACAGGTATTATTTATTTCTTGAAGAAAAGAGACAAAAATACTCCTTTTTTCCTTTTCCTTTCATATTGGGCAGTTACAAGTCTACTTCTTTATTCCTATCTTCAGGAAAAGGTTCCCTGGCTTGTAGTGCATATTGTTTTGCCTTTTGGGCTTCTGGCAGGGGCTTTTATCGGGGAAAAAATTTCTTTGCCTGGGAAAATTCAACAAAAAAATCCTTCCGATACCGAAGATAAAAATTTTGCTCTGAAAGAAAAAATCACTTATAATGGCGGCCAGTCTAAAATTAAGATTTTACTTGCAGGAGTTCTTGCCCTTACGCTCATAGTATCTCTGGCTCAGTGTATCTCAGTAAACTTCTATAGAAGTATGGAAGACGATGAACTTATGACTTACACACAGGCTTCCCCTGATATAAGGGAGCTTATCCTTAAGTTAGAAGGGTTCAAAGGCGAACCTGAAAACTTAAATATGTATGTAATAGACCCAAATGATCTGTACTGGCCTCTGCCTTGGTACTTCAGAGATTATGAGAAAGTATCCTATGCCGATAAGCCTCCGATGAGTTCAAAATATAAGGCCATAATTGTGCCTTCAGAATACCAAATGTACAGAGAACTCCCTAAAGAAGAATATGACACTTATAATTTTACGCTGCGTCCGGGAAAGGAGTTTACCCTCTATTATAATAAGAAACTTGAAAGAAATTAATATAAAGAAACAATGAAAAAAATAATCAGGGAATTAATATTTGAATCTTAAGGGCGAAAAAAGCCTCTATGGATTCAAAAATCAGCAACAAACCAGCCTGGAATTGTAATAATATCATCTGCGGTTTTAGTAGTATTTAAGAAGTCTTTTTTCTTTTGTAATTTTTTTAGTTATAATGCATTTCCTGGGAAAATATATATTGTCAGGTTTTTGGCTTTTCCTAGAGAATCTGTGTAAGAGAAGCAGTATTTTCCACTGTAATTATCCTGGCACTTTTTTAAGCTTATCTTGCAAATTCTTTTGAACTGCATTCCTCAATAGGAGCTTTTATAGCAGGGATCCTTATTTCAGAAATTCCCCTCGCCAAACTGCCTGATATCCAGAGTAAAGTTAATGGACTGGCTCATAGGTTTTTGATTCCTCTTTTTTTGCATTAATAGGGATTTTAATCGATCTGCCTACTTTACAGATTACAGAAATTTTTTTATTTCTTATCATTTTTGCGGCTTTGGCAGTAAAACTGATAGGAAGTTTCATCGGTTCAAAAATTATAGGTTTTGATTTTTATGAAAGCCTGATATTCGGAATAGAAGTTATGCCAAGGGCGGGCATTGAGCTTGTAATACTGACCACAGGAAGGAGATTAGGGGTCATTAATCAGGAAATTTTTTCTGTAATGGTTTTGATGGTAGTTATTTCAATTTTTATTTCCCCTCTTCTCTTAAAGTATATAATTCAAAAGAAGAGACAGAATCAGGAAATACTTAGTTAAAATCTTAAAACAAACTCTAATTGCTTTCAGGCATAAAAAGAAGGTTAACGGCTCAAATTTAATTTCAGGAAATTTGAAGAAAACCTGATAATATTGAAATTTCAAAATATTTAAAGGAAAAGCTTTAAAATTAGGCCTTGACCTAACCGCAAATAGATCACTCAAAAATATATATACGGGGCAAGCATATCGATAAGTGAAAGAGTTTTAAAAATAGCTTAAATAATTAACTTCCGGAAATTTCAAGGTCTACTTATTTTTATGATATATAAATTTGGTAACATTTACAGTATACAAGGGGAGTTTTATAAACACTTATTAAATCTTGATTAAATAATAAAAATGATAGGAAATAGATATGAAAATTATAATAATAGGAAGTGGGCTTGCAGGGTTATCTGCGGGGTATAGACTCTGTAAATCAAATGAAGTTACTATTTTTGAAAAAGATGCAGAGATAGGAGGTATGGCCGCAAGTTATTGCCAAAACTGCACCGGAAAAGAGTATTTTATAGAAAAATATTACCATCACATCTTCAGGACTGATTCGGACCTTCTAGCTCTTATAAAAGAGTTAGGGCTTGAAGAAAGAATGGTCTGGCTCAAAGGAAAGAATGCCTATTTTGTAGACGGCAAAAATTACCCTATGAACACTCCTTTTGAGATCCTGCGCTTCAGTCCTCTTTCCTTTACTGATTTAGTGAAACTGGGGCTGCTGGTCTTAAGAATAAAAACAATATCTGATACTGCTCCATATGACAAAATAAAAGCAAAAGATTGGATCCTGGATACTGCAGGAAAATCCGTATATGAGAATTTTTTTGCTCCCCTTCTGAAAAGTAAATTTGGCGATAATGCAGATAATGTCTCTGCAGCTTGGCTTATAGGGCGTGTGAAAATAAGATCAGACAGGGGGGCAGAAGGAGAGAAGCTGGGATATTTAAAAGGAGGCTTTAACTCTTTAGTAGAAGCCCTCTCAGCAGAGATAACTGCCCTGGGAGGGCAGATCTTTAAAAATAAAGAGATAAGTGAAATTGTAATTGAGAATAATAAAGTTCAGGGCGTAATTTCTGAAGGAAACTTTATACCTTGCGATGCCGTAATTTCAACGGTTGAGCCAAAAGTTCTGGATAAACTTACAGCAGGAAAGCTTGGCCTCCTGCATGAAACTTTAAAAAATATCCGATATCAGGGGACAGCATGTGCCCTTGTGGGGCTTGACAAACAGCTTATGAAAGATGGGAACTACTGGTTGAATATAAAAACTGATGTGCCTTTCGGAGCAGTAATCGAGCATACTAATTTTATGCCTTTAGAGGATTATGGAGAACGGCTTATCTACATTACTTCTTATTTCCAGAGTGAAAATGATCCGCTCTGGAAGCAAACTGACGATCAGGTTTTGAATTCTTATCTTACAGGCCTGGAAAAAATGTTTCCTGGCTTTTCAAAAAAAGATGTCCTCTGGGCAAAACTCTTTCGCAGAATGGATACTGCCCCTGTGTACGAACAGGGATATCTTGAAAAAGTTTTGCCTTTTGCTGCAGGCCCATCAGGCCTTTACCTAGCAGGGATGTTTTCTTCGACAAACTACCCGGAAAGGAGCATGAACGGCTCTGTGCAGGCCGGGTTTAAAGCTGCGAATTTCTTTTTAAAAAAGGATGAAGATTGTGACGTTTGCTGGCTCGATTAAGCTTGTTGCTTTTGGAATTACAAATAAATTTGAAATCAGAAAGAAGTTATAGAACCTAATATAGTCTCTTGGAAAGAACTATTATATAGTCCGAGGAATGATAATATACTGTCTAGCTGCAGAATTTCTTTCTGCACGATTACCTGTCTTTTTAGATTTATCATATACAGGAATTTAGACAATGATAGATAGGGAAAAGACAGCAAAAATCTAAAAAATCTGGACTTCTGCCGTCAATCGGCCTTTTGGGGGCTTGCATGTCGCGCCCGCACATGTGGGAATGACTGAGGGGAAAAATAAGGATATTTTCCATTAAGCTTAGCTCTCAAAATCCCGGTAGCTGTTAAGAAAGCTGCCAGGCTTCCGGGAAGGGGTAGTGGGCAGCGTACAAATAAAAGGAGTGGTAAAAGATGTTATTCATGGACGTTAGTACCTGGGACCCTTCAAGTAGAGATCAAGTTCTTGAACACTTTAAGAGACTGGAGGTTCCAGAAGGAATCGATGTCATTAACCAGTGGGTTGACCTTTCCGGAAACCGTTATTATATCCTTTACGAAGCAGAAAGTGCCGAAGCTTATGGAGCTTTTAACCTGCCCTGGTCTGACATCTGTGTAATCGATAGCGCACCAGTTATGGAAGCCTCCGAATTTATGCAGCTTCTTCCAAAATACAAAAAGTAATAAATTATACGTCTGATCTGGAAATTTAGAGGCAACCTCTCGATGAGCTAACCAATAAAAGCTCATCGAAAAATCTTATTTTAAAACTAATTTATTCTTTACTTTGAAAAAAACTGCTCTTTTCTCTTATCAATAGCTCTGCACAGGGCTTATTCAGGATTTTATCATTACTGTTTTGAGTTCCATATAATCAGAAAGAGCATGAGCCCCATTTTCTCGTCCTATCCCACTTTCCTTGATGCCTCCGAAGGGCACTTCAGGTGCAACCTTAAGATGCTGGTTTACCCATATAACTCCTGCATTTAATTGTTCACACCCTTGCCTCATCTTTTCTAAATTGTTAGTCCAGATAGATGCCCCAAGTCCATATATTGAATTGTTTGCTTTTTCTATTGCCTCATCAAGGTCTTTTGTGATTACAACAGGTAATACAGGCCCAAATACTTCCTCGTTCAGAAGTCTGGATTCCTGCGGAACATCTACAATTAGTGTAGGCTCAAAAAAATATCCATTATTAAGATTAGAATCTAAAGGCACTTTTCCTCCCGTAATTATCCTGCCTTCATCCTTTTCTGTTACTTCGGTTATTAAGTTTTTAATATACTTCAACTGTTTATGATTATTGAGCGGGCCGAGATCAACATGTCCGGACATTCCGTTTCCGATTCTTAAGTTCCTGACACCGGGTTCAAGTTTTTTTACGAATTCTTCAGCTATGGATTCAAAAACATATAGCCTTTTGACAGCAGTACAGGTCTGTCCGCAATTATAGAACCTTCCTCTGAGAGCACCTGCAACTGCACTCTCAATGTCCGCATCATCACAGACAATCATAGGGTCACTTCCTCCAAGTTCCAGAGTCACTTTTTTCATCCCGCTCGCAGCAAGTTCAGCTACACGTTTGCCTGTTTTAGCTTCTCCGGTGAAAGAAATTTTCCTGACTCTAAGACTTTTTACTAAAGTTTCCCCAACAATCTCACCCGGACCTGTAATTATGTTGAGTACACCTGGAGGCAGCCCGGCTTCATTAAGGATGGAAGTAAGAGTTAGATTTGTAAGTGGGGTGTTACTTGCAGGTTTCAGGATAAGTGTATTTCCTGAGATCAGGGCAGGCCCTGTTTTCCAGGCCATAATAAGAGCAGGCATATTCCAGGGGATTATAGCGGCACAAACCCCAAGGGGATTCCGTACAGTAAAAGCATACCCATTCTGCGGGATTTGAACAAAATCCCCTAGGATGCTGCTTGCAAGCCCGCAATAATATTCGAGCACATTTGCAAAACCTTCTATTTCATTTTTGGCTTCATGAAAAGGCTTCCCTTGCTCCTGAGTCAATAAAGCAGCAAGCTGACTTTTCCTTTGTCTCGTAATTTCGGCAGCTTTATAAAGAATTCTGGCTCTGCGCTGTGGGGATAAAGAAGCCCAGGCTCCAGATGCTGAAGCTGCAGCTTCAACAGCAGTATCTACATCTTCAGCCCCTCCTTTTGGGACTCGGTCTATAAGTTCACCTGTTGCAGGATTTTTAATCTCAAAAAAATCCCCACTCTGTGCTTGTGCTTCTTTTCCATTAATCTGCATTTTCATATGTGTGAATATTTGTCAGGATGTATTTTAAAGTAACAAAACGAAACTGAATGATGTTATCCAGAGAGTGGAAGGAAAAAAACAATAAATTTCAGGAAAGCAGTTTTAGTAGCGATAGAATTATAAACATATTTAGTAAATACATTTATCGGGAGCTTTTTAGGGGATAAAGATGGTGAGTAAAACAACACGGATAATAATTTTCAGGGTTTCCGAAAAATTGATTGATTTCAGAATAAACAGAAAAAGTTCACATATAAAAGAACCTATAAAAATATTTTAAATAATGGTTTTTCAATATGCTGTTTAAACAATCCCTTTTCCAGGAAAGAGAGCAGTGTTAGACTATCTCTATGTAATTTTCTGGATTATATTTATAGAAATCCTTAGCCTTATTTCCATGCCGCTTGCTGGAATACTTGGAAATAGGCTGGCTGATAAAGGATATTCTGCAGCTCGAACTCTTGGGATAGTCCTTATCACATATATGTCCTGGGTTTTTTCCTATCTATGGGGATTTACCATAAATACTATTCTTTCTGCAGTGCTTGTACTCATTCTTATTTCAATAATCCTCTATAAAAAACAGGACAATTTCCCAAAAAAGGCAGTTATACTCTCAAACGAACTGGTATTTGCTGCAGGCTTCTTTTTTTTCCTGTTAATACGGATTTACCTCCCTGAAATTTACAGGCATGAAAAATTTATGGATTTCGCGTTTTTGAACGCAGTTATGAGAACTCCTTCATTTCCGCCAGTAGACCCCTGGTATTCAGGCGGGTTTCTGGATTTTTATTATTATCATGGATATCTTTCGGTTGGCGCGCTTGGCAGGCTCTTTTCAGTTGAACCTTCTATGCTCTTTAATCTGACAGTTGCGCTTACCTTTGCCCTTACGCTTAATCTGCTTTTTGGATTTGGGTATAACCTTACACACGGAAAAGTAAAATATGGAGTTATAACAGCAGTAGTAGGAGCAATATTTGGGAATATCCAGGGCTTAATTGAATTCAAATCCATGTATTTTAGCAAGCTGCCTGTGTACATGGGATATTACTGGAGCAGTTCAAGGGTTATCCCGTACACAATAAATGAATTTCCTTATTTCAGCTTTATACATGGGGACCTGCACTCTCATATGCTTGCAATTCCTTTTTATTTGATAATTCTTACCTTTCTGTTAAATATATATTTTAGGAAAAATGAAGAAAAAGCATTTGAAAGTTTCTTTGCATTAATTATATTTTCAATATCTCTTGGATTTTTATTTCCATCCAATTCCTGGGATTTCCCCGTCTATTTCGGACTGGCTTCTGGAATTATCTTTATTTTTTACTATGGAAGCTATCTCCGTTCTAGGAATTTTTCCAGTTTTATCATTGGATTTTTAAAAACAATTATTTCTGTTGCTTCCATAAGCTTGCTTTCTTACCTGCCTTTTTATCTTAATTTTAAACCACAGGCTGCAGGAGGCTTTGCCCTCCTTGAGCCGGAACTGAGAACTATAGTTAGCGACTTTTTAATATTGTTCGGTTTATTCCTGTTTTTAGTCTTCTCTTTTTTAATAACACAGCTTGACTCCAGCCGAAAAATAGGCTATCTAATTTTAGGGATAGGACTTTCTGCGGTTCTTTCCAAATGGCTTTTAATCCCTCTGCTTGTAGTTTTTCTCCCCCTGCTAGCTCTCTCAAGCTTTTCTTTCCTTAAAGATTTATCAGAAAGAAGTTCTAAAGGCTTTGCCTCTCTCCTTATTGCAACTGCTGCTTCTCTAGCCCTTTTCTGCGAGCTCATTTATCTTGATGACCCTATTTCAGGTAGTTTTGCCCGTATGAATACGGTTTTTAAATTTTATATGCATATATGGTTTTTCCTGGCTATTGCTGCGTGTTATTCCTATTATGAACTTAATTCACGGTATAACCTCTGGGCCTGGAGCGGAGCATCCCCGACAGAAGCTGCAAATAAACTCTGGGCTCTTCTACTTGTACTGCTGGTAGTGTCCTGTGCAGTTTTTCCAGTCATGGCAACATATACAAGAATAAACGATATGAATGCTGATCCGTCTCTGGACGGGATGGAATATATGAAAAAACTTGACAGAGGCGACTATAATGCTCTTAAATGGCTGCAGGAAAATATCAAAGGAACCCCGGTTATATTAGAAGCTTCCAGTGATGACAGCGGCTATTCCTATACATCAAGAGTTTCTGCCAACACAGGGCTCCCAACTGTTATTGGCTGGACAAGACATGAAAGATTCTGGGGAAGAGACCCTGAAGATATCAGAATAAGGCTGGAAGACGTCCGCACTATATATAGTACGAACAGTATGAAAAAAACACTTGAGCTTATGAAAAAGTATAACGTAAGCTATGTATATATTGGCCGACTTGAAAGGCAGATGTACTATATAAACCTGGACAAGTTCCAGGATGAAACTTATTTTGAGCCGGTTTATCAGGGTTCAGTTCAAATTTATAAAATAAGAAGTTATTTATAAAAACCCGGACTTTTTTGTTCGGGGACAATTTTAAACTTGACTAATTTCGAATTTATTGCGTGTTTTATAATTGCTTAATATTTTAATTAAAATTAAGGGGTTTTACTATTACCAGTGTGTCGGTAGTTCTGCCAGCATATAATGAAGCAGCGAGAATAGAAAAAACTCTGTCAATAACGGCAGAGACTCTTTCTAAAATAACTGATTCTTTCGAGATTATCATAGCAGAAGATGGAAGCACGGACGGTACAGATAAAATAGCTTCGAGGCTTGCAGAACAATACGTTTATGTTATTCACCTTCACTCGGATGAAAGGCAGGGAAGGGGAAGAGCCCTGAATAGGGCCTTTAAGGCGTCTTCAGGGGAAGTATTGTGTTATATTGACGTGGATCTTGCAACAGATATGAAATATCTGGAAAAGCTGATAAAGGCAGTAAGTGTAGATGGCTATGATTTTGCCACAGGCTCGAGGATGATGCCTGAAAGTGATGCAAAAAGGCCATTTAAACGGGAATTTGCAAGCAGAGGATATAATTCCCTGGTCAGACTTTTCCTTCATTCAAAACTTTATGATCATCAGTGCGGCTTTAAAGCATTCAGAAGAGAAGCAATCTTCGACATTATGGAAGAAGTTGAAAACCAGCACTGGTTCTGGGATACTGAAGTGCTTATACGGGCCCAGAATAAAGGGTATAAAGTTATGGAATTTCCAGTCTACTGGAGGCATGGAGGCTCAAGTAAAGTAAACCTGGTAAAGGATGTAGGAGGGATGGGTTCAGAGATTTTCCGGCTCTGGCGAGAATTATTTTTTCGAGGCTTCAGTACAGGAACGGGGAAAATTTTTATAACAGCTATTCTTGCACTTTTGATTCTTGCATTTGTAGCAACCTTTCTTGGAGCAGCGGATATTTTGCAAAATATAAAACAGGCATCTTTTAAGACGCTGGGGTTTGCTGCGCTGGTATATTGTATCTCCTGGCCGCTCAGAGGCGTACGTTTCCAGCAAATTCTTAAGAGACTTGGGAACAATTACGGGCTTGGATTTCTTACAGGGAGCATTTTCATAAGCCAATCCGCAAATGTAATTCTTCCTGCCCGTATAGGCGATTTAAGCAGGATGTATATTCTAAAAAAGCGAAAAGACCTTGCGCTTACAACAAGTCTTTCTTCCTTAACTGTAGAAAGAGTTTTTGATATTGTTGCAATTACCTCAATAGCAATACTTGCATCATCTGGTGCAGCATCCCACTTTGAGCTTGCGTCCTGGATGGAATCTCTGATAAAGCTATCCGGACTTGTAGTAATTGTCTTTTTTGCAGCTCTCTTCGTTGTTTCCTTTAAAGGAGGGAATCCCAAAAAAAGCTTAAAGAAAGAAAATCCTGCTGAGGGAATGGTTGGGAAATTAAAAACCTTTATGTCAGCTTTCCTGCACCAGATGAGCATAGTAGCTGTAAGACCTGGAGCGTTTTTAACGGTTACTGCATCTTCCCTTCTTATCTGGGGCATGGATATCCTTACCTGTTTCCTGGTCTTGAAAGCTTTTCCTATAGCAGGAGTAAACTTATCATCCACATATATGATCTCTCTTATTTTCCTGGCTGTAGCTATTGGAAATATTGCAAAAACGTTTCCTATAACTCCCGGAGCTATAGGTACATATGAAGTTGCACTTACTGCAGTCTTTGCGCTCGGCGGGATCAAACCCGAAATAGGATTTACGGTTGCAGTGGTAGACCATATTATAAAAAATTCAATTACATTGATTGGAGGCGGGCTTGCCCTGTCTGAACTGGGCCTTAGATGGAATGAAGTGCTCTGTACAAGTAAGGAATCTCTAAAAGGGTAAAATAAATTTAAAAAGAATAAAATAAATTTAATTTAGTTAATTATAGCGTATAAAAATAAAATATATTTTATTAAAAACGTAAAAAATCCTTTTTTATCAAAGAGCTTGAACTTGCTTGGACCGTGCAGATTGGTTCGAATAAGGAGATTTAAAACTCCTGAGATAAAGCTTCTTGGATACAAGAGCTATATCTGTAAATTTATAGAGGAGTTTGCCAGAAATATTGAGCCATAATATATTTTATTAACCCAGATTTTTTAAAGCAGAGGATCTGGTAAATTTTCCGGAGAAATGCCCATATATAAGGTCTCAGGTATCAGGAAGCCTATGCCAGAGCTATTAGAAGCACTTTCAAAGGAATTGATACATTGAGAATTACTTCTTTCCGGCTTAGATTTCTTTATATTCGTATACTTAACTTTAGTTCTTGAGATTGATCAAATGAAGTCTGATCAAAGGATCAGATCTTTTCATTTGAAGCAACAGTTGTAAGCTTTGAGAACTTCACTCCTTTTAAAGCCATTATAGCTTCAGCAAGTTCTTTAATTTCCTCGCCGTCTCCATCAAGGACAATTACTTCAAAACAATTGTCATGGTCAAGATGGATATGAACTGAAGACTTAATCAGGTGAGAGTAGTGGTGCTGGATGTCTGCCAGGGCATTTGAAAGCCCCCTTTTAGTGTGGTCATAAATAACTGCAACTGTACCGACACGATGGCCTTTAATGTCCCCCATCCACTCATAATAAGAAATATAACTCCTGATAGCATCTCTTATGCCTTCAGAACGGGAAGAATATCCTCTTTTTTCGATAATCTCATCAAATTTACCCAGAAGGGTATCAGGCAGGGAAACCCCTATCCTCATAAGTTCTGTTTCCATCGTATCACCAGATAATCTCGTCTTTTAGTTAAAAGATAATACTTTAGCTTATTGTAAGTATTACTATATATGTTTTTTTCACTTAACCACTAATATAAAACAGTTGATTAATAGATAATTCGCTCTTCAATAATATTAATCTTTGGGAATTATTAATATTTACTACAGGGAAAAAAATAAGCTTCTATATTAAAAGAACCAGTCATAAAAAAGGGAACAAAAAGTAAAAAATGCCCTATTAAAACTTTTTCCCCCACTATACTTGGCAAAATATATAATTAAGATGATTTTGGGGTTTTTCTTCTTTATTTGTATACGTTTTGTCTTATCTCCTATCTACCAGTCTTTTAGGCCTGCCTTTGATTTTATTTAATTCAAGTTCAGATGGCCCTGTAAAATTGAATATAACCCTAAAAATCCCTTCTTCATGCGCTCGGGAAAGCAGGGGCTTATACCTGAAAAAGCTGTGGATAAAATTTTCCTTAATAAGCTCTCCGTTACACGTTTCAGGGGATTCACATTCTATGCTAACTCTGAGTATCGTTTCTTCTTCTTCTTCTGCAGAATAAAGGAACGCTTCATATTCTCCTGTAAGGTAGTCCATATTTTCCCTCTGGAAAACCCCCTTTTCCACATCAACACGGTTAAAAGGAGTCCCCTCAACCCAGACGGTTTCCGCTTCGCGTTGAGGAGTCATGATTTTCATATGAGTCCTTCCGCAGGGGCAGGTTTTTCGGGTAAGTACAACTGTTGTGTCTTCAGTATCATAATTTAAAAGAAGATTTCCTGCTTTTGCCCCAACAGGCAAAAGCGTGCTCAAGATTACCCTGCCGCATTCCCCATCAGGTACAAAGTTCTCGATATGAGGATCATAAACATCAAGATGCACAAAATCCTCAGGCACATGCAGACCTGAAATTTCATCGCATTCTCCGCACATTGTTCCTTCTGTACTTCCGTATGTGTTATAGACCGGGCAGCCCCATACTTCAGAAAGGTAATTTCTGGATTCATCAGCAAAAGCTTCTCCGCCAACAACCAGTTTGTTTATCCCTGATTCCTGAGGAGAAATTCCGCCTGCTTCCATTCTCCTGGCAAGATTTAATAGCTTGAATACACTGCCAACTATGCCTGTAGGTTGATAGGCTTCTATGACCCTGAGAGGAAAGGTGCATTTTCCTTCGGGAATAATACTCATTCCAACCTGTCTTGCTGCCAGCGTCATGGTATTTGCACCTACATTCATTCCATAAGAAGCACAGACAACAACCCTATCTCCCGGGCCAAATCCCTGAGACCTGAAAATCCTGGCATATTTTTCAGCATATCGCTCCCAGTCTTCCCATGTAAGAAAAAAACTCTTTGGATTTCCGCTGGTTCCACTGGTTTCATGAATTGTAAAAACCTCTTCCCAGCCCACACTCCTGAACATAAACTCAGGGGTCTCAGGAGGCTGATTTTCCCGAATAGTCGTGCCTGAGATTACAGGCAAATCCAGAAGATCCTCATGCGTTTTAATATCAGAAGGGTTTGTTCCATGTTTCTCAAACCATTTTCTGTAAAAAGCGGAGTTTTCTGCTGCATATTTTACGGTATAACGGACTCTCTCTTCTATAAGGGCATCAAGTTCTCCCCTATCCATAGTCTCTATTTCGGGATTAAAATAGGCTTTGAAACTATTCATGAGATATACCACACCTGAAATTATTACCTCTAAAATAAAAGATAGCTGTTAATATTAAAATTAAACATTTAATCTCATATTTACCTCAAAGCTGAAACACTTTTGGGCACCGATTTAAATTGGATTTTAATGACTTTAAATTTGAGCCTATCCCAAAAGTAATAAAATCAAATAGACATCGAATTTGGGAACTGTAATGATAGCAGCGATAATTGGAATATATGAGGTTTTGGGATAGGCTCTTTAAAATAAATCTTCACATAAACCTGATTGAATAAAATTAAAAATATATCTTAAAATCTTAAAAATATGTTGGATAAAAACGATCAGCAGGGATCTAAATTAGATTTAGAAATTAGGAATTATAGTTAAAAAAAGAATTTCATTAAATTATAATATAAATAGAAACTATGACTAAAAATAAATTATAATCAAAAATAAGTTATTGTTTGAAAAGAGAAAAGAGAAAATATAAAGAAAATTATATTTGGGAAATCATATTGGAATAAATCTGTAAAAAGGAAAAAAGTAGTCGGGAAGAAAACATACATTGAAATTAAGTTTAAATTAAGTTAAATTAAATTTAAATTATATTCTGATTATATTCTCATTATATTCTCATTATATTCTAAATTATTTTCTAAGTTACGTTCTAAATTTTTTTATCCTAATATTTTAAAAAGGTAAAGAAAAAATTTATTTTAAAATTCTTAAACCCATTAATCCTTAAAAGGTACGAGATACACACCATCTGCTCTCTTTTGCCCTTTTAACAGCTCGCAGTGCCTAAGAAGTGCAAACTGGTTCTCAGCTTCTAAAGAGGATATACCAAACTTTTTTGGGATTTCGTCCTTTTTCACTCCTCTGCTTGAAACAACAAATTCATATATATCTTTTTGAAGCTCAGTAAGCCCTTCTGTCCCTTCAAGTCCTGCTTCTTCCCTGAAGATCTTTTTAGAACGTACAGCCCAGGGATTACAGGTCTGGATTTTATGATGACCTTCTATGTAGCAGTCTTCACAAAGGGTTTTACCTTCTTCCTCGATACGATCCTCTTTTTCCAATGTGCATCCGCAAGCCTCACATTTAAAAGACCCGAGTTCTCCTTCTACCATTTCATTTACCTCACGTTTTCATACCTTTAATTCATCCAGCGTATCAAGAGCAATTGTAGACCCGTAAGCTGCTGCAGGCCCCCCTCCCATTAATATAGCAGCACTGATAGCTTCAAGGACTTCCTGGCGCGTTGCGCCCAATCTAACAGCTTCAGAAACATGTTTGGAAATACAGTATTCACAGCGTATGGCTACTGAGATTCCTATCATAATGAGTTCTTTTGTTCTCGCACTTAACGCTCCATCTTTAACAACCTCAGAATGGAGCCCAAAAAGCGCAGTCATTACTTCGGGAATTTCTCCAGCTAGAGCCTTTGTTTTCTGATCAATGTCGACTTTTTCTTTCAATTTCCCACTTCCTTAGCAGATTTTTTTCTGAGATTTAGAAGAACTTTTTTATATAGTTAAAAATCAAAAGGCACCATATAAATTTCATCTTCTATTTTCTGCCATTTTACAAGCTCACAGTGTCTCAGTATTGCGAGCTGATTTTTTGTTTCCTGAGGAGTAAGCCTAAAAAGCTTTGCTATTTTTTCAGCAGTAGCTCCGCCTTCGGTTTGGATAAAATAATAAATTTCTTTTTGAAGGTCGGTTAGCCCTTCTGTTCCATTAAGCCCATGCTTTTTTCTGAAGAGCTTTTTAGACCTGACAGCAACAGGATCTGCAAACTTAATTTTTTGATGCCCTTCCAGGTAGCACTCTTCACAGATTTTACTGCCATTTTCATTTATAGAATCGCTTTCCTCAATTTCTCTGCCACATCCAGGACATGTTATAAAATAAGCAATATTTTGATCGAATTCACGGTTTCCTGAGGTATTTATTTTAATCAGACCATGAAACTCAAGATAACTAATTATCTCGTAAACTGTTGACCTGGACAGGCCATACTTTGCTTTTGCTTTTTTTAGAATATCCCGGATATGAAAACCACAATCGGTATGAGATTCCTTTATACACTCAATTATCCAGATTTCTTCTTCATCAAGTACAGGCTTCATTTATTCCCCTGAAAGGTAAATTTCGTTTTAAGCAGGTTCTCTCTATAGAATGTTCTTATTAATTATAATAATTGCGATATGGTTATATATCATGCTTTTTACAAGTTAGATAAATTAAATAGGGACAAGAAAAACAAATCGAGTGTATTGTATATTTATTTTTACATTAATTTTTAAAAATAGTTATCTGGAGTGGGTCCAGCTATGCATAGTAGAATCCTATTATGAGACTCAGGATTGCAGGGTATTAAGTTAAAAATGAAACTATGAAATCTATAAAAACAAGAGTCCATAAAAATAAGAATCCATAAAAATGAGAAAACTGAAATCTATTCGCTAATAAAGAAGTTAAGATTCACGATACTCTTTCGATTACAAAATCCTTTATATGGTTATTCCAGGTACAAAATCCTTTGAATCTGTTATTAAAGAGCAAATATCAAAATTTTATCAAACATTGGATATCGAAACTAATCTTCAATCTACTTTTTTTGAGCCTGTAAAATTGAATCCCAATTTTTCTAAACTAACCTGAAATTCTTAAGAGGGTATCAAACGTATTAAACCATACACTTACATCCTCTTTCTTTAAGGAGCCTAACCTGTTCTTCATAAGAGTCTACTAATTCGTCCTGAGCCTCCTTTCCTGTAGCAAAAGCCGGATCTAGGGGCGTATTATGTTTATAGCCGCGTTTAGTCATCTCCTCAACCAGAGCTTCATGTCTTATATAAAGGGCTTTGAGCTTTCCTCTCCAGCGCATAGTCTCAGGATGATGAGCAAACCCTTTCTTATCATTGATAATTATCGACCATAAAGCATGAAGTTCATGGTGTTCCCCCAGCAGATGTTGCCTGCATAATTTTTCAGGCGGAATATCCCAGATTCTCATAATACTAATCTGAACACATTTAAGAAAGGGTTTTCGGAAAGATTAAAATTGATTTTAGCAGATGTCTGGATTTAAATTTTTTAAAATTGATTAAAAATCCAGTAAAAATCTAGTAAAAATTTCTTATTCTGATACTTATTTACTTACTGAATAACAAAATTAGCAACTATGAGAGAATGGGGTTTAAGGTATTCCAAGGTTTGTTTATTGTTGTTAGTTAGTCTGTATTTTCTATTTGTTCCTGTATTTGCACATGTCCCGACTTTTGGAGGAGAGGGAAAAGATCTTAACACTGCAGTTCCTGTTGAAAATCCTGAAATATCAAGAGTTCTCTACGGGCAGCTTAATGCCTCGGAAAGCAGATACTACACTTTTGAGATAAACGAAGGGGAAAGGATAGTACTTGGCCTTACAATTCCTGTTGAAGAGGGAGATCAAGGCTTTGTTCCTGATCTTATCCTTATAGGGCCAGGCCTTGAAAACGAAGGAAAAAATCCAGAAAATATGGAAATTCCTCAAGGATATGGAGCAAGAGTTTTTGAAGGGAAGTTGCCTGAAAGTGCAACATATGAAGGCTTTACTCCGAGTAACTTTTATTCTGTCGTCGATCAGGATTTGAAAGCTCCTGAAACAGGAAAATATTACGTTGTGGTCAATTCCCTGGAAAAAGAAGGAAATTATGGAATAGTTATAGGTTATGGAGAAAGTTTCAGCCTGGCAGAATGGCTATCTATTCCCTTAAACCAAATAAAAATATACCAGTGGCAGGGACAGAGTCTGCCTTTTATTTTTGCTCCTCTTGGCTTTACCCTCCTGGCCGGCAGTTATTTAATGTATCTTAAAAGAAAAACTCTAAATTTTAGTCCTGGACTCATTTCAGGGTTTTTTGCAGGACTCTTTTTCATAGGGACAGGACTGTCATTCATTTTTCAGATGCTGATTTCATTAAGTAAAACCTCTTTTTCCCCCGGAGTTACAATAACTTTAATTTTAGCCTTTATCAGTATAGGGCTTGGAGTTGTAGCTTTGATCCTGAGTCTTAAAGGTGAGAAGAAAAACAGCAATAACATGGTCAGAAATAATAGCGCAGGTTTCACAAAAAAACGCCTTTATTTTTTTGGGTTGGGAATTGTAGCACTTTTCTTTTGGGCAGGATGGTTCATAGGGCCTATTCTGGCCTTTGGGGCGGCATTACTTCCCTGGAACAATAAAGGAGAAACATAAGTTAAAAGAGTCTCAGTCAGAATATTTTTTTACCGAAGGATTAATTTATATATTTAAATAATTATTCAGTATGTTCTAAAGTAATAAAAATTATAGGGGAAAATAAATGGTTGAAACTTCGCTGGAAAAAGGGCAAGATGCTCCAGACTTCTGTTTATCAGACCAGGATGGAAACCAGAAATGTTTGCAAGATTTCAGGGGAAAATGGGTGGTTCTTTATTTTTATCCTAAGGATAATACTCCGGGCTGCAGTCTGGAAGCAAAAAACTTCAGTTGTTTAAAAAAAGAATTTGAGGATGAAGATGCTGTAGTTATTGGAGTCAGCAGGGATAGTGTGGAATCTCACAGACGCTTTGTTGAGAGAAAAGAACTCAAGCTAAAGTTACTCTCAGATGAACAGGCAAATATTCACAGAAAATACAACGTACTTCATCCAAAGAATTTCAGAGGCAGAGAAGTTATAAGTGCCGTTAGGACTACTTTTCTAATAGATCCTGAAGGAAAAATAGTAAAGATCTGGAATAATGTTAAAGTAAATGGTCACGTAGAAAGAGTACTTTCCGAATTAAAGGTTCTTAAAGAGAAATAAAACAGAGACCTAATCTAGATTAATATATTAACGAGCTCATCCCAAAACTCAAAATTGCTTCTCTTAATCCTGTGTTCCAGATTATCAACTGTGTTCCTGATAAAAGAAGTAATTTTGAGAAATTAGAATTAATAGGTAAAAATGGGTTTTGGGATAGCCTTAACACATAAAATAATTTAGTGCATTTTTTATATTTATGCACCGAGATTTTCATTTATGGAAAATGCAATTTAATAAAAAAGGTAAAATAGAGAAAATGATTTCAAAAAAAAGGATATGTTAATTCCGACAATTAGTAGTTCGGATTTTAAAAAATAAAATTTAACTGAAAAAACTCTTTTTACGGGGTTTACACCTGAAAAGGAGCTTTTCTGTCTTTATTTTTAGCGTGCGTGATGTGTTGTCGTATCAGTTGTGTGATACGTATCAGATCTTGTCGCGAAGTAAATCATGTAAAGTGCTGCAATTCCTACAAGTATGTATATAATCCTTGAAAGAATGCTTCCTTCTCCGAAGAGGGTAGCTACAAGATCAAGGTTTAAGAGCCCGACAAGCCCCCAGTTTAAGCCACCTACTATAACAAGTAAAAGTGCTAACCAATCAATAGCAGTTTTCGCCATAACAATCACTCCCTTTAGATAACTCCCTATTTACTATTTAATATAGTTCAAATATATATAATTACAATATATAAATTTGTTTTTCTTCTATTTATACCTGACTTAAGAAAATTTTAAAAATGTATATATTATTTTGGCTCCCCTCATAATTATAGAATTGAAAGGAGCCTTTTAGCTTTTATTTATCTCGTATCAGATCTTGTCGCGAAGTAAATCATGTAAAGTGCTGCGAGACCGACAAGTATATATACAATTCTTGAAAGCGCACTCCCTTCCCCGAAAAGAGTGGCCACAAGATCAAGATCTAAGAGTCCTACAAGCCCCCAATTTAAACCTCCTACTATAACAAGTAGCAGAGCTAACCAATCGACAGCTGATTTAGCCATAATACCCCTCCGTTTGTATTTAATACAATAATTAATAAAGAAATATATATTAGATACAAGATACAATTAATTTTCCTTTTATTTATAGCTGACTGAAAGAAATCAGGCGCCTTAAAAAAGTTTTTGAGCCTAAAGAAAATTATAGACCTCAATGAATTTTACGAGGAATACTTCTCAATATACTTATCAATGTTAAATTTCCGCCTGGAACCCTCGTAGCTCATATATCGAAGTTTCCCAAATACTTCTCTTTCTTTCCATGGACGATCATGTACTCCTCCAATGCTCCAGGCAATCCCTGTGTATCCATTAGGATCTCTTCCATCCATTTCATACTTGTCATTGAGGTAAATCGCAATTTCAAGGGCCTTTTCCGGAGATTCAGTCCATTCAAGAATTTTCTTTGCCCAGTACATCCTCATATATCCATGCATCTTTCCTTTGCTTAAAAGTTCAATCTGGCTTGCATTCCAGAGAGGATCATGGGTCTTTGCGGCTTCAAATTCTTCTAAAGTATAGAGATTTTCCCTCGGGTCCTGTCTGTGGAAATTCAGGGTCTTTTGGGCCCATTCAGGAAATCCGCGAAAACTATCATAAAAGGGGTTATAATAACAAAAATTATCTGCGAGCTCTTTTCTAACAAGGATCTCATCAAGAAAAATTCTCTTGGACTCTAGGTCAGCCTCTGTTTTTTCCACTTCCAGCATAACTCTCTGGGCTGACAGTTGCCCGAAATGAAGATAAGGGGAGAGATTAGAAAGTCCATCTTTTGTGGGGTCATTTTTTTGAGCAGGATATAAATCCAGCTTTTCAGCAAGGAATTTACTCAACATTTGCCTTGCAACTTGTTCTCCCGGTTTAAAAAGTTCGGGTTCAGAAAATAGATTTGTAATTCTTATACCTGTGTTTTCTTCAGGATTACTTTTTATTTCGGGATTTATAGGGGAATTTTCCCCGAAAAAACCAGTACACGGTAACTTTATTTTATTTTCCTGTAAATCAGGAAGAAAATCCGAATATTCAGAGTTTGAAAAGCTTTTAATAAACTCCGAATTTCCTTCAAGCTCGGGATATTCTTCTGAAAACTCAGATAAACGCTTGTAGAATTTAATACGAAAAGTATGTGCAGAATATTCCTGTTTTTGAGAAACTTCCCAGCAGGGAACCACGTTATGCGCATCAACTTCAAAAAAAGGGATCTTAATTCTGGATATAACATTTTCTGTCCAGGTTCTTTTAATTCGGAGAGGGCTAAAATCAGTAACCAAGGCTGAGATCCCATTTACGCTAACAAAATCAGGGATCAACTGGCCTGGGTCTCCATGTAAAAAATAGAAAGGGATTTTTTTCTCCTCAAGAGCCTTATTGAGTTCCTCTAAACCTTCGAGCATGAATCTGTAATGTCTGTTAGTGGCTCCCAAAAACTCTTTTGCAAGGCAAAAAACCACAACTATGGGGACATCAGCTTCAAAAGCTATCCCACGGGCAAAAAGCAAAGCCCAGTTATCTTCTGCTCTCTGATCACGGCTCATCCAATAAGCCACGGGTCCGTTGCTTTTTATCCCGGAATTGAGTGCACGAATACGGCTGGGATTCATATATAAATTTGGGTACCTTAGCTATATAGAATTAACATAGGAAAAAATAGAATAAATGGTCACTCAAATTAGTTTCGTTCAGTGTTTAACGGAATTAAAAACAGGTTACTAAAATAAATCATAAATCATACATCCTGAAAAATAAAATTAGAAGTGAAAGAATAATAGATTTAATGTTTTTTTGAAATTTGAAATTTCATTAATTAAAAATTATCAAGTGCCAGGCGTTTTAAAGAAATCAAGGATTATGAAGAATCGAGTTTTGAAAGTTTTCCAGTAATATCTAAGTGCCTCATTTAAATACAATATTTTATATCAGTTTTTTATCCGACTTTTTTTAGAGATCTTCTTTTATATTATTTCTAAGAAGATTCCTTCCTGAATATAAATAAACATCTGAGTCTATTATTAGGGAAATTGAATAAGAAATATAAAGTAGTTAGGAAGATAAACAATACAATTAATATTAGGAAGATTGTAACCTCTAAAATTGGCCTGGTAAAAAAATTGGGAAATAAAAGAAGTAAAAATAAAAGCTGAAATATAGCGAATACTAATCAAAATTACTAACAAACTCCTGAATTGTAAGTAAAAACAAGCAAAGTGAACTACCCCCCTGCAAATCTGACGATTTGCGAGGAAGGAGCTTCTTGGGTCATTCTTCCCTCTATTGAGGATAAGTCGCACAAGCCCTACCCTTCGTTCCGAAGGTGAAGAAAAATCAAAATGTTAT
>JBNAKO010000098.1:0-4965 GCA_049706495.1 Methanosarcina sp.
AACGTCTTAATAATGACCTCATAAAAGCAGGCCAGCAAGAAGAGGATCTTAAGCAGCTACATAATAATTACATGCTCCAAATTCAGAGCTTAATTAATCCAAGAGCTCTAAGCGCGTCCTCTGGATCCAGGACCGTGGAGGAAGCAATCAGGAAGAATATTCACAAGACAGCAGTATGTCTGCCCAAGAGCCAGGCACCTCAGGTGTCCAAGATAGCAACTTAGCTGCTCAAAAGAAGAAAGCCTTAAAAACTATCTGCCTATACTGTGGAACTTCTTTTGCAGCTGAGAGAAAAACTAGGAAGTTTTGTTCAAGCAAGTGTAAGACTGCCTATTATCGAAACCAAGAGAAAAATAAATAAGAACTGAATAAATTAATTCTAGTGTCGCGCTTTTAACCACGCCTGGGTTTCTACATTTGATATTTTGTTTACTTCCCGGTTAAACTTCTTATACTATCTCCAATTCCAGAGAGTTTGAACAGTAACTCCCAGCATATCAGTTATTTGATATTACTTCCTAGGCTCTGTAGTCAGGAGGTAGGCAGCTTTGTGCCTCAAGGGCGTCCATTTAAAGTTTTCCATGCTGTATAATTAAGCTTGCAGCTATTCACCCCAAAACACCTATCATCTATTTTGAATACCCCCATAATACAAGTTCATACACCCGTTTTTTCTTCGTTAGAAGTGCTATAAGAATTTTAAATAAAATAAAAAGAGTTTAATAGATCTTTCAAAATATGTGATTTGATGTTTAGTGGGTGTAGCAATGAAAAAATATGTTTATTTAATAATGCTTATTTTGTTTGCTTCAATATTGGCTGTTGGATGCACTGGATCAAATAGTGATAAATCCAATTCTCAAGAAAATTCAAAATGGGCAAACCAGGTGTCGGAAAGAACTTTGCTTTTTAACAACGAAACAAATGAAATCGCAAGAGCAATAGATGTTGAAGATTATCGCACTGCATTAGATAGTTTGGATAAATACAAACAAGACCTAGATAGCGAAATAAAAAACAATGACAACTTTACAGTCTCTCCAGATTTACAGTCTTGCAAAGATGAATATAAACTTGGATTACTCAGTGATTATAATGCTGCAACATTTATGAGATCTGGAATAGATCAATTAATGTCTGGAAATCTTATAAACTCAGTTGCGACAATGGAATTTGGAGTAGAAGGACTAAGGTCAGCTAACAGTCATTATGATAATGCCACTTTTTTACTAAATACTTATAATTTAGCTCATTCAGACTCGCAACTCAATATAACATTTATGCATCATAATGTAGATGCAACAAATGAAGGAGAGAGTTCTCAATCTACTGATGTAACTTCCAATACTGGTGTCTGCTACTGGGATTGGGAATATTCAACAACCAAAAGTATAAATGAATATTACACAGCTCCATCAGGGTATTCATATGCAATCGTGAAACTATATCTCAAGAACGATGCAGACCAAAAGGTAACTACCAATCCATACAGCTGGATATTCACAGCAGATGGAATACAATATAATCCTGACTCTTCTACATTCTCTGATATAATTGGACATCAAGACGTTGACGTAGTAAAAGGCGGAGAAATAGAAACTCAGATTGTATATCTCGTAAAAGGCGATCCATTAGAAGCAGAATTAGCTTATGATAGTTTCTCAGCTCCGAAGATGGAAAATATAAATCACTATGGAAGTCTGAACCAGACTTTCTAATAGTCTGTTTTTCCTATTTTAAAAAACAAGAAATTTTTAAGACCTTTTTCTAAAACGAGTATATTCTGCAGGGACAAGGACACGCATTCCGTTTACATAAATGGTTTCTTTGTCCCGCGTAAAACCTGAAACTGGGTACTTTTCTTTCATTAC
The DNA here is from genome assembly GCA_049706495.1 of Methanosarcina sp. Taxonomy (GTDB): domain Archaea; phylum Halobacteriota; class Methanosarcinia; order Methanosarcinales; family Methanosarcinaceae; genus Methanosarcina. The sequence continues at coordinate 1,872 of JBNAKO010000098.1, forward strand.
TAACTATACTGTTATTTTCTTGAAAGCACTTTATTATTACTTGAATATGCTAAAATTGAGGCGAATTTATTGAAAAAACGTCAAAAATACAGTTGTTTTACTCTAAAACAACTGTATTAAAAGGATTGCCCGCAGTCTCTTACATTACTTTTTATTAACAAATTACCCATTTAATTGTATGTTAGCTTAGTTGGCATTTGTTAACATTTTTGCTATTATCAACTTCAGGAGATTAGATATGGAAAAATCCAAATTCTCAATTATACGCAAAGACGAAGAGATGTTAGAGCTTGTGAGAAAAACTGACCATAAAACATTAGCTCTTTGGGCAATTGATTGTGCTGAGCGTGTCATGCCTTACTTTGAGGAAAAATATCCACATGACCCTCGTCCTCGACAAGCTATCGAGACTCTTAAGATATGGATAGATACAGGGGTATTTAAGATGGCAGTAATTCGTAAGGCTTCGCTTGATTCTCATGCTGCTGCCCGTGAAGTAGGAGAAAATAATCCTGCTCGTTCTGCTGCCCGTGCCGCAGGTCAGGCGGTAGCAACTGCGCATGTTCCTAGACATGCTTACGGTCCAGCAATTTATGCCCAACAGGCTATCTATAGAGCTACTAATTCCATGGAAGCTGTTGAGAGTGAACGAAACTGGCAATACAAACACTTACTTATTTTAAGAGACAATCAAGAATCTTAACTTGTTAGCAATTACTTCATTATTTTATTAACTCAATTTAGCCGACAAAAATTTACTCTATTTTTGTAAAGTTATAACTCCTGAAAACTACACAGTACCTTATCATGGACACTGTAAAGTCCTTATCTGCTAATATTATGAAAAATCAAATTATCTAATAACCATAAATGAATGCCTCAAAATACGAAAGTTTATTCATAAATATAGCTATTCTTTGGGTCTTAGCAATGTATAGAGTTTTCTATACAGTAATTTTTTTATAAATAGGGGTCCAGCCAACATTTTAACGAAAATATACTTTAAGCCTTTCCCCCAATATTTACAGTGAAAAAATGTGGAGAAACATATAGGCAGAATTAGTGGGTATTTGTACATAGATTTTACAGGAAACCTGTGTATTTTTTCAGTTTCACAGATAACCCTACTCTACTTCTTCGATAACACGCCTACAAATTTCATCCATCAGCTTCCAGTAGTCTCTGATCTGCTGATAGATTTCTTCTATAGCTTCTTCATTGTAAGTGTGAGTGCTGAGATTTCTATCATCGGTCATTTCAAGAACTTCTACCGTTTCTTCTTCTGAAAGTATGTCTACTTTGAATGCTTCTCTGAAACAAGACTTTGGTGAAGCACATTCAATACCTTCCTGAACTCGGAGATAATCTTTAATAAATTTCCAGAAAATATCAAATGAGTACTCAAATCTTTTAATTGCAGCATCTCTTACTATTGTCGAATAAGGTTCTTCGACAATTTCTTTTAAAGTTTTCAAAGCTTTTGTTGCAGTTTCAGCTCTAAGCCTTAATTTTTCCATATAATACCATCTCTAAGCGCCTTTTCTCTAAAAGCTTCCGAAACTTTGGAAAGATCTACCACATCAACAGTGTAGGGAAAATTAAGATTATCAATCTTTTCTTTCAATAAAACCAGTTTTTTCCTGTCCAGACTTTTTTCAGGAAGAATTCCAATATCGATATCCGAAACTCTACTATTATCCCCTCTTGCCCGCGAACCAAAAAGTATCACGATAACATTTTCTTCCTTGAAAAGCTCAATAACAAGAGATTTCAAATCTCTTATGCTTTTTTGGTAGATAGGAGTAGGACTACTCATCTATTACTCATTTAGGGGTTTCAATACTTGAATTTAATGTTTGAAGGCTACCTTAAAATTCAAAGTGGTTGTAAAATTGAATAATAAGTGATGTTAATTTTAAATTGGGGCCATAAATTCAAAATACAGTGATTTTACCTTAAAATCTATGTAAAAATACCCAATAATTCTGCCTATGTGTTTCAGAATATTTTTTTGTATTTAATGAAAAAGGGGTTGTTGATAGGAAAAATATATTCTTCAAAATATCTGTCTCTTGATAGCGATTTCAAAGAAATATGTTATAGTATGTACTTTCCAATAAAGGACACTCATATTTAGCTAAAACTTTTAATAGATATGTATAAACGTCATCAGTTGAGATATTAAATTGAATAATTAAGTGGAGGGAAATTAATGCAAGATTATTTAATTCAAATAAGATATACGCCTGAAGCAGTAGCTACATTAGTAGCAAATCCTCAAAATCGGGAAGAGATGGCACGCTATTTAATTGAAAAACTTGGGGGGAAACTGAAAGGTATTTGGATCTCACTTGGCGATTACGAGTTGGTGCAAATCGCATCATTACCTGATAATGTGAGTGCAGCAGCCCTATCTATGGCGGTCTTGGCTGGAGGCGCTATAGAGATATCCAAGACTACACCATTGCTATCACTCAACGAAGGCATTGAGGCCATGGGGAAAGCATCGAAGTTGGGATACAAACCGCCCAGCAAATAACAAGGAATCGCTTTTTCTTTTTTACTTGCTATCACAACTTTTCGGATGGAGTTTATTGAGAATATGCTTATTGTCTATTTCGATTACAAAAATATTATTTTTTAAATTTATTTTGGGGTAGAGCTACGTAAGCTGTCACTAGCCGCAAAGTAGCAGGCACTACTGCATAATCTAAACGATTCGTGAGTTCCATCTTTTTCATACGGCTGAGGGTGATTAGCTCTGGATTTACCCTGACATCAATCAACAACTGCACCTTTTGGAGAGGTACAAGCAAAAAAACCTTTACATATATACCAATGAAGAATTACCAATATGATGGCAATTTGGGCTGACTCATGTGGTAAATGCATAAAGTGGGATAAAAAAATCATTTACTCTTTCTCGAAATACCCGCTACTTTGGGGCTGGTGACAGCTTTGCTGGTACAAAGCCTAGAACAAGGGAGATAATGTGGGAGGAATATTAACAAATGAGAAATAAGGAGACGAACTTATGACCGAAAGTAATGGAAATTATGCTTCAATAAACGGAATGAAAATGTATTATGAAGTC
>JBNAKO010000099.1:0-8947 GCA_049706495.1 Methanosarcina sp.
CAGTTTTAAAGTAATCAAGGTTTATATGTGTAGCGATCATCAAGCTTCCAGTAAAATCATTCTCTCATACTTGCTTTAAGTATATTGCAGGAAGCTTCATTTATCTGCGACCTTATTGCAATACTTTTGCTTATTTTACTTATTCTATGGCTTATGATACATGTTAATATGTAATAGAATGTATCATTTTTCATTTTTACTATTCCAGTTAAAGATTTGAGTGCGTTCCTAAACTCAAAATTTTAATGTTTATTTTTTTATAAAAAAATATTAGTTCTGGTTAATATATTCAGTATGGTGATAATATGAAAGGTAAATACGCCAACGTGAACGGAATGAAAATGTATTATGAAGTCTCGGGCAAGGGCGATCCACTAATCGTATTGCACGGTGCTTATATGAACATAATATCAATGGGAGAAATAATCCCCAAGCTCGCTAGGACCCACAAGGTCTATGCGCTCGAATTCCAGGGCCATGGTCGGACCACTGACATTGACCGCCCCATCACCTATCCGAACCTGGCAGACGATGTAGCCGCTTTTATGGACGTGATAGGTCTTAAGAAAGCTGATGTGTTCGGTTATTCCATGGGTGCTATAACGGGACTACAACTTGCTATCCGTCATCCGAAGAAAGTAAATAAACTTATATCTTGCTCAGGAGCCTATGATTTTGAAGGTTGGCAGCCAGAGTTCAAGAACTTCATTCCGCAAATGACTGTAGAAATGTTTCGCAATATGCCATTCGCTGAAGATTATCATAAGCTTGCCCCTAACCCCGATGGTTTTCCCGCATTTGTGGAGAAGATGATAGCTCTCGAGAAGGAGTCTATGGCGTGGGAAGAAGATGTTAGAAAATTGAAAATCCCGGTGCTGATCATTACTGGTGATGCAGACGTGGCAACGCTCGAACATACGATAGCTATGTTTCGGTTGCTCGGTGGTGGTATTATGGGTGATATGGGCAAGCCATTGCCGGATTCGCGTCTTGCTATTATGCCGGCAACATCGCATACGGCTGTCATTACTCAGACCGATCTTTTAATCGCTTTCATCGAACCTTTCCTGAAAGGAGAAACGCCAAAGGGATTTTTCTAATAGACTATGAAGAAGGCAGATATTAATGGATTTCATGAAGCATACGAATAGAAATAATTATTTAGGACTTACGCATTTGTCTGCTTTGCAAGCAACTTTTTAATATTCTCTATTTTTGAGCCAAAGTATAGATTATTTTATCCCGAAATTATTTCGCTTTTTTAAAGTTATCAAGTCACATTCTCACTAATGCATAGATTTTAAGGTAAAATTACTGTACTGTAATAATTTCATACTTACGGAGAAAAAGAAGTAGTATAAATTTTGGGAAATTACAATTTGTCAATGTTTTCTACGTTTTCGGAAATATTTTTTGGAAATACGCTTAAAACTAAATTTATAGAAGCTTGGATCATCTCGCCATCCACACCGGAATGTTTTAGTTTGTACTCGTCTATGGTTTTTCTAATTACTTGCGCGAGTTTTACCTTATCGCCGGCAGGTATTTGCTTAGGTATGAATTGCCTGATGTAGGTTATTGCAGCATCTGTGTTCATTTTATTCTGACATACAACTTTAGCAATCGATCTAATCAATTTTTCATCTTCTAGTCTGCCTAATTCTTGTAGGATGGTAAGCTTATAGCATCCAATTTCTAAATCATCACCTATAGCTATAATAAAATTAAACTCTCCGTCAAGAGGATGCTTTCCATTTTCATCTTCAAGTGCGCTTTGACATTTACACATATAGTAACAATTAATTTTTCCCCTCTCAGATTTAACATCACCAAATAATCCGTTTTCCTCATACATGGTAGGAAGTCCTGGATTTTGTTTCATATAATAATTTAGAATTATAACTATGATAAAGATAACCTCATAAAATATTTAAAACAATAGAAACAACGAAAACAGAGGCTCTAGGTAATAAAAATTTAGAATGTTTTTTAAGTAAGGAGTGGAAGAAAAACCAACTATGAGGACGAGAAAGCCGCATACAAAGAAGGAAGAGACCGGAATTTGTAAAAACCTTAAGTCAGATGGGAGTTTAGTAAATATCAAAAATTAATCTGTAATCAAATGTAGCTAAAATTATGAGTGATTAGCTTGGATTGGAATGAAGTATATAAGGGTACACCGGCATGGGATATCGGTCACCCCCAACCTGCTTTTGAGGTTCTTGTAAAAGATGGAGAAATCAAACCTGGACGGGCTCTGGACATTGGGTGCGGGAGGGGTGATAACGCGATAATGCTGGCTGAGAATGGCTGTGATGTCACGGGTATAGACCTTGTTGGAGACGCCATATCTGACGCAAAAAAAAAGGTTGCAGAGCGTCACGTTAAGGTAAACTTCTTGGTAGGAGACGTATTAAAGATGGACCAGCTTTTCAGGGAAGCAGAGTTCGATATCGTCATTGATTCTGGCTTGTTTCATGAGATGACAGATGAGGAAAGACCCGATTTTGCGCAACAGTTACACAGAGTGCTAAAGCCAGGCGGCAAATATTTCATGCTATGTTTTTCCGATAAAGAGCTTGGAGACTGCGGGCCCAGAAGGATCTCAAAAGCTGAAATAGAGGGCACTTTCACTCCCCTTTTCGACATCATCTATATAAAAGACTCGGCTTTCCATTCTAGAATCAGGCATAGTAACAGTGAAGCTTATTCTGCATTAGCCTATCTTGTCTCAGCTGTCAGGAGTTAATTAGATCAAAGATTTATCTCAAAAACTAGAGCAAGAAAGTATCTCTACAATCAGGACTGCTAGTGAAATATTAGTGTTATGTAAAGGTAGGTTTTTGGATTGTGTTGCAAAAATTGTCTTCTCGTACTTTGAGGCTATAATTGATACCTTCCGGTGTCATTTTTCAGGGTGATAAGAATGATTAACTTACCTAGCTGTGAAAGTTTACACTTCTTTTGCAATAAAGCCAGATTTTTTGTACCACAACTGACGAAATTGCATAGGAACAGGTATATTTCAGCCTGTAATTTATGGAAAAATCATTCCAGAGTATGCTAGATAACACCTTTTTCGCGGCTCCGTAGGACTTCTCTGCAATTTCCTCATTCCCTTTTACTTCCATAATTTCCATGTCAAAATTGCAGGCAAAATCCCGGACATTTTTATGGAAATCAGGCCATATGAAAGGCCGGAAAAATAAAATCATGTAATTTTTTAGAAATTGAGTAAACAAAAGTTATGATCCTAAAGTTAAATCAGCATCAGCTGACGACTGAACTTTAATAACCACGTATTTTACTAAATTTTTGTTCCAATGAATATGGAATAAAAAAATGCGAAAAATGCGAAAAATCAACATCACAAAACCAGATGGATATAAAAACGTGAAAATTATCCCTTCGATGAGTGTAACGTGAAACGCAAAATAAAATCTTAGTTCCTATAGCTCGAAGCAAAAACCACAAAATAAGCCACTTTTTTCCTGATTATTTTTCCCGAGAACTCTATTAATACCTTCCAAGAAATAGGATTTTCTTAGAATGGAAGAACATAGTAAGAAAGAGAAGAAAGACAAAATATACAAAGGGCATAGAAATAAATTGGAAAAAAAGAAAAATTCTGCTAAAGACTCGATTTTAGCTTACTATATTCCTTAAAAATTAACGAATTCCTTCAGAGGTAATCCTGAACTCAGCGGTTGAACCTTCAGGTCGAGAACGGTGTTTGTAAAGAATTGCGCGCCTGGTTCCTTCTCCTGTTTTTTCCAGCTGTATAATTGTCTTTGAAATATGTTCCAGAGAGCTCCCTCCTAGCGGGCGCACGCCTCCTGCAATAATATCTGAATAGACCTGGTTGGTTATTACAGCCGTAAAACCGTACTTGCGGGCAAGAGCATGTAAAAACCCTACCTGGCTTGCAAGCTCTCTTCGACTTTTCATACCTGTTTCTTCGTCTTCGAGTTCAAATCTATAGTAGGAAGTTGCCGAATCCAGGACCACAAGCCCGATATTTTCACTGGCAATCCTTTCAACCTCTCTTACGGCAGCATATTGTTCTTCAAAACTCAAAGGCTCGTAGATAATAATATTCCTGGCTATTTCTTTTGCATTTTCTCCTGCAATCTGCTTAAAACGCACAGGGGAAAGCCCTTCCGTATCTATGAAAATTACCCTTTGACCCTGTTTTACACATTCCACTGCAAGCTGGATACAGACATTTGTTTTCCCTGTGCCTGCAGCTCCAAAAATCTGAGTTACGATTCCCCTCTCGAACCCCCCCCCAAGCAGTTCGTCAAGGGGTTTACAACCCGAAGTTAATATTTTCTCTATAAAATGACACCTCTTTTCATGCTTAACAAATGTATGCCTGACTAATAATATAACGCTTTTTTATAATCCTTAACCTTTCTAGAAAGAGTAATGTTTTAAACAAATTAAAAAATTAAAAAACAAAATAAATATTCTGGCAAGCAGTGTGTAAACTAGAAAAATATATTAAATAAAGGAATTGAACAAAGGCTGGAAAACTCTTTATTTAAAATATTGCGAAGATAAAAAATCAGATTTTATAAGAATAAAATTTTGTTTATTTAAAAAAGTATGGCATTCGATATGTCTTGCAGCCGCACGTGTTTGAAAATTTGTTATTTAATTCAATGACTTTTCAAAAACAAAAAGCATTTAATTTGTTACCAGATTAGATAACAAATCAAAATCTTTGTATACAAAGCGAGAAGGTATTGTATTCAAAGCTGGGTTGAAAAACCATTATTAACTGCAAAGGCATTTAGAATATTTACCTGAAAAAATAGGGGTTATTCACCAGTAAAATGCAAAAAATCGAGGAGGCATGCCTGAAAAGCTGCTTCTTTTTCCGAAATTGCTGCCTGGAATTTCCAATACACATTTATACAAAATATCAGGGTTAGCTGAGGAATAGTAACCCATTGGGGTTTAGTTTTCATATTGTGGTGCATTCTATATCAGTGCGCTCTTTCTCTGCACACTGAAAATAAAAAGTAAATGTAAAAAAGAAAAGTCTTCAAATAAGAAGGAGAAATAGAGGGTCGTAAGGCATGGCAAAAATAATCGTTTACACAACAGAGCACTGTCCGAAATGCAATAAATTAAAAAAGTTTCTGGAAGAAAATTCACTAACATTTAACGTGGCAGATATGTCTACTCCAGAAGCTTTAACAGAACTCCGGTTTAATGGAGTTTTTACAGTAACAGCGCCGGTTTTACAGATCAATAATACATTCCTTACCTATAATGAGTTGTTTGTTGGGGATAGCGTAAACTCAGAGAAAATTAAGGGAATTTTGTGACTGAAGCTCAGAGTTTAAGGACGACTGAATAAATTAGATTTTATAGTAGAAATAAAATTTTAAAATCACATTTGAAGATGAGACAATGACAGGCGAAATTCTCTTACCGGATGACCAATTACCTGAAGATCAGGCAGCTCATAAAAGACTCACTACACTTTCCAGTACGCATTCAACGTCTTCTTTCAGGGATGATCATTTATCCGAAAATCAACCCGTACAAAAAACCCTTGACGGGATGTTTGTACCTGCCCTACCAAAGGTCAGGACAACAGACGGTTTCATGGTTAACTGGGACAGGAATATGATTGTTAATCAACTCCTGAAAGAGACTAAATTAAGTGAGACCTTCTATAATAAACCTGCAATTACTAGAGAAGACGCTCTTGATATTGCAAAAGAGGCAGAAAAAATCATTAAGAAGATGAGCATCAAATTTCTCTCAGGGCCTTTAATTCGAGAAATAGTAAACAACATTCTGCTTGATAGGGGGCATGTGGAATGGAGAAATATAATGACAAGGGTGGGGGCGTCAGTTTATGACGCTTATGAAATCGACACCGGATACGGCTTTGAGGCAAATGATAATGCAAATCAATTAAATAATGCCGAAACCTCACATAAAAGAAAAGCCGACAAAATGTCCAAAGAACAAAATCTCCTTCTTATGCCAAAAGAACTTGCAGATCTGCATTTGAATGGGGATTTCCATATCCACGACCTTGAATATATGGGCACAAGGCCTTTTTGTCAGGACTGGGATCTTCGTTACTTTTTTTATTATGGACTTATGCCTGACGGAGTTGGCACCCAATCAAGTGTTGCAAAACCTGCAAAAAATGCTGAGGTAGCGTTTTTGCATGCAGTAAAGGCTATGGGTTCGGCTCAGACTAATTTTGCAGGTGGGCAGGGCTTCTACAATTTCCTAACTTTCATGGCTCCCTATCTTGAAGGAAAATCAGAAACCGAGATAAGGCAGCTTATGCAGATGTTCGTCTACGAAATGATGCAGATGATGTGTGCAAGAGGCGGGCAAACTGTTTTCTCTTCAGTCCAGCTTTCCCCCGGAGTTCCAAAGCTCTGGAAGAATATCCCGATTGTTGCCATGGGAAGAGTCTGGGACGGCAAAAATGCGCCTCTCAGAACTTATGGGGAATTTGAAAAAGAGGTCAGACTGGGATTCAAAGCGCTTATGGACGTTATGCTTGAAGGGGATGCCTGGGGTAAACCTTTTAGTTTCCCGAAACCTGAAATTTCAATCGAACCTGACTTTATGCAGGAAGATGAGGGATTTAATGCAGCTCATCCTGAACTTCCAGGTTATAAGGAACTGTATAGAATGACCTTTGAACTGGCTGCTAAATTCGGGACTCCATACTTTGATAACCAGCTTCCTGAGTATAGGGGAGCAGGTGAAGGAATTTCATGCTACCAGTGCTGCGCCTATCAATTTTCCGCAAACCCTACAGATGATACAGAATTTGACGACAAGCTCTATTTTAAAGAAGGGAAACACTTCTCAATGGGCTCCTGGATGGTTCTCTCTTTAAACTGTCCAAGGGCAGCATATAAAGCAGAATCCAATGATGAAAAGCTGTTCAGTGAACTTAAAAACCTGATGAATAAAGGTATTGAAGTTTTCAAGATTAAAAGAAAATGGATGAACAGCCTTATTCGGAAAAACAGGATTCCTTTTGCAGCTCAGTGCCCAAAAGATCCCATTACAGGGGAAAAAGGAGCTATGGCTGTTGATTTTGACAGCCTTGTCTATACTATTGGAATAGTGGGAATAAATGAAATGGTCCAGTATCATACTGGCTATCAGATCCACGAGTCTGCTGATGCATATAAGCTTGCTATAAGGGCTATGTTTGAGATGAAAATGCATGCTCAGAAGCTTTCAAAGGAAACTGGCATGGAAATTGCGCTTGCCAGAACTCCTGCCGAAACTACAGCTCAACGTTTTGCAGTCTCAGATATGCTCCACAAAGAATATGCAGATAAGGCCGAATTTACAATAAAAGGAGACCTTGAAACTGCAAAGAGGGAACTGAGTACTACACATGACCTGCCAATTTACTACACGAATGGGACGCATGTTCCTCCAGGCGCAAATATTTCCCTGCCTGAAAGGATAAAATATGAACACACTTTCTTCCCCATTGTAGATGGCGGAAATATTATGCATATCTGGCTTGGGGAAGGAAAACCGGACCCTGACGGCTTGCAGGAACTTGCAATGCATATAGCAAAGAATACCCAGACAGGTTATTTTGCCTTCACAAGAGATATGACGGTATGTACAGACGAAGGCTATGTAGCTACAGGTTTGCTGGACAAATGCCCGAAATGCGGATCTGAAAATGTGCAGCACCTTTCAAGAATTACAGGTTATCTGCAATCTGTAGAGGGCTGGAATAGAGGCAAACGTCAGGAACTTCTGGATAGGAAAAGGTACAGTACAAGGGAACTCAGATAAGAGTTCCTTATTTTTAATTCAGACGTTTGAGGTTTCGAGAATGTTTTCAAGAAAATTTATGGATTAAAAGTTAATTATAAAAATTCAATTTTATTTTTTATATCAATTTTAATTTCTTATATTAAATTTTAAAATCTAACTTAACTTTCTATCTAATCTCCATGTTAACTTTTATATTTGAAATTTGGATAAGTTTTAAAACATGAATCTAGAACAATGGTAAATATTATGAAAGTAAATTATGCGGACGCAATCCCTTTTTCAACTCTTGATTGGAGAGGAAAAGCCGCTGTGACTATTTTTTTCAGAGGATGTCCTTTTCGCTGCCTGTACTGTCAGAATCATCCTTTCCTGGGAGAGCAGAGGCTTGTAGACCTTGAATTTGTAGAAGAACAAATCAGAAACTCAAGGCCTTTTGTAAGTTCAGTTGTCTTTTCAGGGGGAGAGCCCCTGATGCAAAAGGCAATCATTCCCCTTGCAGAATTTTCAAAAGAACTCGGGCTTTCGGTTGGAATCCATACAAATGGCATTTATCCGAATATGGCAGCCGAATTAGTTAAAAGAAATTTAGTGGATAAGTTTTTTGTTGATGTAAAAGCCCCTTTTGATTTGCCTGAGCTTTATATGAAAGTTGCAGGGCTGAAGAATTCTGAAAAACCTGAAAAACCTGAAAAGAACTTGGAAAAGAATTCAGAAGAACTTATTGAGGCAATTAAAAAAACAATTGAAATTGCAGATTCGTGCTGTTCTGAGCTTGAACTTAGGACTACATTAATCAGGGGACTCATAGGAAACAAACAGGAAATTGCCAGTCTAGCTACCTGGATTTCGGAAAATGTGCAAAATAAAGAAGTTATATATGTATTGCAGCAGGGGATTCCTGAACATTGCTTGCAGGTGAGTCTCAGAAAAACACAAATCCTTGAGAGAGAGGAATTATACGAATTAGGGAAAACAGCAAAAACCTTTTTGAAAAATGTAAGAATAAGAACCAGAGAATTTGGAGAAGAAATAGTCTCATAGCGTGACTACTCCCCTCATTTCAATGAGGGGCATCTATCGATTTTACGAACAGATTGTAATCCCAATCTGAGTATATTATAAGAAGCGTTAAGATCTCGATCTATTGATA
>JBNAKO010000100.1:0-7852 GCA_049706495.1 Methanosarcina sp.
GAACCATCGGTCTACGGGTTATGAGCCCGTCGGGATCTCCTGGCTACCCCACCCCGCTAAAGCGTTTTATAGAGCAGGCAACTATGCCTTGGACAGCTATCAGAACATACTAACGATTAGTTATATACTTTTCGCTCAATTCATAAATTTTATAATTCGCTACAGAGATTTTATAAATTTAAGGAATCTTGAAAGGGTAAGTTGAATTTAAGCTCATCTTTTTTCAAGTCTTATTATAACTTTTTAAGTTCCTGAACTTATTTATAATTTTTGGGCTCTTTATTTTCTTTAGTTAAGAGTTAGTGATTTACAGGAAAGATATTTGAAAATTGAAGTCCTCAAATTATACTATGACAAAATGTTTGTTTTGCGGGGCATATTGCGAAGTAAAATGCGGGACTTACTGTGAAGGGTATCCTGAAAATCCAGGAAAAAAAGATTCCAATGAAACTGAAGAAACTGAAAAGGTATTAGGATGTACACAAATTGGTATATCATACGTCTGTGATATCTGTCTTAAAGACCTTAAAGAGGCTTTAGAACTTATTAACACAGCAGGCGACGAAACTTCAGCTTAAAAGATATAAGCATTTTATTTTCTTTTTTCCTATTTAAAATCAAAAAGTAAAACATATATGGAAAAATAAAAATATTAACAAAAATATAAAAGTTCAAAGAGTACAAAATATTAAAAAAGAATTGAATTCTAAAATATGAAGTTTGGTATCATTTTAAATTTTATAACAGTAGCAAGTTATAATAAAAAATTTTATAAAAATAGAGTTGAAGTTCAGGCGACTTCAACATCCAGAGTAAACTTGTCTTCACTTCCTGTTGTATTTTCCCATGTTCTCTTATAAATTGCATTTACCTGCTGACTGCCTTCGGAATTAGCTTTAATTTCCCATAATCTAACTCCTCCGGACCCAACAAGAGGCTGCTCTATTTCTCTGGAAGATTCAGGATAATATGTGCCATTACCATTATCTTCACCAGGGACAACACTTAATCCTTCGCTCAAGTTGAGCTGCCACATATAACCTGTAGTTGGGTTTTCTTTAAGTCTCAGATAAAAGGTTTCTCCGGTTTTGAGATTTATACTTGCTCCATTATCAGTCTCAGTTATTACCTGCTGTCTTGGAGGCATAGAGTTTATGGAGTCATCGAGTGTATTGTTTATTGGAAGTACGAATGTTCCAGGGATTCCATTCACGTAAACATTGTAAGTTCCAGCTTCAAGGCCCTGGACTTCAAGCGGGATTGTTTCATTAAACGGTACCAGCGCCTGGGTACATATCGCATCTTTTGGGCGTTTGGTGGTAATAGTGACGTTAAAGACAGTACCTTCTCTTTCCTGTGTTATGTTGTCAATCTCGGTACAGCCATCTGGCAGATTTCCTTCTGCTAACACATGAATCTGTACAGGGAAAGATTCCAGTGTCATAATTTGGATTGTTTCTATAACTGCAGTGCCGTATATATATTCATCACTGTTGTTCCCCTCACTATCATTTGTGGAATTCCCTGGATCTGTAATATTATCTGGATTATTTTCTGCTCTATCTGCACAGCCCGAAAGGACGACTGCAAAAACCAGAAAGAGAAAGGTTATAATTCTCATATATTTCAGAGTTTTATTTCCTTCTTTTCTCATTTCTTTCCCTCTAACTCTTCTGATACGTTTATTAAAAGATGTATCTGTTTGGATTTAGCCTTTGCTTAAACTTCAATTTTATTCGTAGTTTTGAAAGACCTCTTTTACGATTAGAGTGGGAAAAATTAAAACAGACTTCATCTGAATAAGGCAGGAGATTATGTCCTTTAGGGCATGGAGGAATGCCGTAAACCGCCTTTACACCTTCGTTAAATATATCGTCTCTTGTTTGTAATATATGAAAGTGGATAGAACTATAAAACTTAAACTCAGTGTTTCTGAGGGAGATAAAGAAATCCTCAAGAAAACCATTACTCTTTTTAACACTGTGTTTAACGAAGTCGCTCAATACGGCTTTGAACATAAAACGCATAGTAAAGTGTCTATCCATCATGCTACCTATAAAAATATCCGAGAAAAGTATCCAGAACTTCCTTCTTCGCTTGTTCAGGGTGCTAGAGATGTTGCTTGTGAAGCTCTTAAAGGAGTTGAGCTTAAACGACTTCCTGTAGCAAAACCTTTCTCTTCTATCAGGTATAACCAAAGAGTGATTACTTATTACTTGAAACATGGAAGAGCTAGTATTGCTACTATTAATGGAAGAATTAAAGCAACATTCAGTGTCCCTGAATATTATCAAAAATATGTAAATTGGAAAGTTAGAAGCTCCACTCTGAAATACAATGTCAGAAAAGATGAATTCTTTTTGCATATAATTTTCAGAACAGAATCTCCCAAACCCTCTGGAAATAAAGTTCTCGGCATTGATAGAGGTATTGTTAATATTGCAGTTTGCTCTAACAACATTTTCTTTAATGGGAAACAAATTAAAAATGTTAGAGGCAAATATGCTTTTCTCAGAAAGAACCTTCAAGCCAAAGGCACTAAATCGGCTAAAAGATATCTGAAAAAACTTAGCCGGAAAGAGAAACAGTTTGGCACAAATATTAATCATATTATTTCGAAAACCATAGTTAACCTGCCTTATGACATCTTTGCACTTGAAGACCTGACAAGCATTAGAGTCCAAAACAGGAAGGGTAAGGATTTTAACCGGAAACTCAATTCTTGGGCTTTCTATCAACTTGCTCAGTTCTTGGAGTACAAAGCTGAAACTATTGGTAAATCTGTTGTCTATGTTGATCCTAGGTTCTCTTCTCAGAAATGCTCCAAATGTGGAGACATCAGGAAAAGTAACAGGGTCGGTAGTTCTTACCATTATAAAGCTTGTGGTTTTCAGATACATGCGGATCTTAATGCTTCTCGAAATATTGCTCAAGCAGGTATATCTTGCCTGAGTAGGGTTTCTGTCAATAACCCAAACGTAGCAACCGTTTAACGGTTAGTTACAAGCCTCTTCCTCGGAGCGACAGGGAGGGTAATTGACGTTGTTAAACAGATTTCCTTTTACATGCCATTTCAATTTTCTTTTGTATCCTTTAATTCCTTTTTTTACTGTATTTACCAGTTTAGTTTTGTATTAATCTTGAACAAAAAAGACTTATTAAAATACAATAAATTCTTTCAACCTTTTTAAATTAAACATGCTTTCATATATCTGTTTTCAAATATTTCGATGGTTAATCTTCTTTCAACTTCAAACATCTTTTTTCTTATTTAGGTGCGCAAAAATTTTTATAAAAATTGACAATAAAAGCTGAAAATAAAAGTTGACATAATCAGTTTATCTTTTCGATCAAACCGAGAAGATTAGCTCTTATTATTTCTTTAGTGGAATCCGAAACATCGAGTTTATTCAATCTCTCCAGAGCTTTTTCAAAATAGGACTTTGCAAGTTCAGGGTCATTTTGAATATAGGCACTTCCCATGAAAACATCCAGGTAGATAAAATCCTCATATCTCTGGATGAGCTTTCCATAAAGTTCCTCAAGTTTTTCAAAATCGCCTCTCTCTGACAGTACTGAAACATACAGCCCGACTAGCTCGTAAAATTCAGGGCCGTTTTCCAGCAGGAAATCAAATTTTTCGGAGTCTGTCATTGAAAGAAATTTCTCTTCTATTTCGGCCTGTAACTCTTCTTCGTTTATCTCTTCCCCGATATCTTTGGCATATGTTTCTACAAAGTCAAAATAACCCTCTTCTTTTTCTTTCATGAGCATAAGATCCGCATGTTTACTAGACAAGCCCATTTCGGCAGCAAGTTTTTTAATGCTTATTTCATACTCTTTGCCCTCTTCTGCCGTGAAAAGCTCCATGATATAAGCGACCCACTTTAAATATGCTTGATCGTCTTCCATCCAGGCCCTATTATTAATAATTTCTAAAACATAATTGATTACCAATTCAAACTCACGGCGGGTTATTGGCTGTTCCTCAAGAAGTTCTATAAGATTTTCAATTATTTCTTTTTCAAGATCCTGCTTAAAAAAAGAGGTATTTTTTTCGTAATTTTCTTTTATCTTGTTCAGCGCTAAAACCGCATCTTTATCCTTTATTTTTTTGTCATTTTCATAAAAGTGCCTGGCAATAATATATTCTATTGTTCCCAGATAATCGCTATACTCAAACTCTTTTCCTTGCAGGCTTTTTATTTTCATTACTTCCGGTGTATCGGGCTTAAGATACCTGAGAAGCGAATCTCCCTCTTTTTCACGAAATTTGTCCCCATTCTCAGAATTCATACTTCGCTCTCCGTTTATTTTTTACCTTCATTTTTACCTTCTTAATACTCATTATATGCAGAATGATTTAAGCTATTTCTCTCAAGAACAGGCTTCCACAATCTGAACCTGTTGATTTTTCCTTCATAGGGGTCTTTATTTTTAACTTAATCCCATTTCATTAAAAATTGTGGACAACCGGTATACTCATCTATTTCTTCTCCGGTTATTATAAAACCACATCTCTTATAGAACTCAAGAGCTGTTTCATTTTCTTTATATACTTTGAGGGTAAGTTTTCCTCTAAGAACTTTTGCATATCTTAAAAGAGCTTTCCCAATACCCCTGCCCTGAAAACCGGGGCTTACAAAAAGAGCACAAATTTTGCTTCCTGCAAGGGAAATAAAACCCAGAACCTGTCCTTTTTTCTCAAAAACAAAGTTTTCCGCAAAAGGAAGATATTTCTCTCTCATTGTTTTCTTTTGGGAAGCCCAGAAGGAGGCTGGAATAAAAGGATGTGCACTTACTGACGCATTATACCAGAGATCTACCATTTTATCAAGATCTGTTTCTCTGTAATTTCTGATCATTTTATCTGGTTCTTCTTTTACAGGGTTCTGGTTTTTAAAGCTTTTTTGTTCACGAAACAATAATAATTTCGTGGTATCCGATCATTATATTCTGATTATACAAAATTTCCGGATTCCAAAAACTCTTGATAAAAAGTTTACAA
Organism: Methanosarcina sp.; assembly: GCA_049706495.1. Lineage (GTDB taxonomy): Archaea > Halobacteriota > Methanosarcinia > Methanosarcinales > Methanosarcinaceae > Methanosarcina. Next base: position 5,009 of record JBNAKO010000100.1, read on the forward strand.
AAAACGAAGGTATTTATAGAAGGAAAATATTCTTAAAAAATACCAGACCGAATAAGCTTCGATCTGAAGTAAGGTTTCACAAATTTGGGTACGAATCAAAAAGAAAAAGTCGGGAAACTTTTTCTTATTCCATTGCCTCGATTTGGTGGATCAAGTCAGTGGTGTACCTTTCAGACATTTCCACATGTGGGCTGCATGGTACGATCCTTACCAGTTTGCCATATCTGGATACGTACATGTCAGGCCCATGTGAAGTTTTTACTTTTCTAAAAGTGTATCCATTTACAAAGGTCATTGATTTAACCTCCAATTGTTATTATGTACGGCATTCTATATTAAAATTTTTTTACTTAATAATCGTTATAAATTATGGCTTCTGCCATTGAATCTATTTTAATATTTATGTTGTTTAAAATTAAATCGTATTTTTTAATAAAAAAGAATTTCAATACTTCATTAATATATAGGTTAATCTTATAACTTAAGTTTAGCTCATGTTTAGCTCATTTTAACCTTGCTTTAACTTAGTTTTAAGCTTTAAAACAGAAATCAAAACTTAATGTTTATTTAATATTCATAAGAAAGTGTTAGTTTTAAGGAGTACTTATTCCCTGGTATCTGTTTTTAAAAACTCTTTTATAGTCTTTTTTCATAAAAAATCTTTTCTTCGGGACTAAAGGGAAATAAAGGAAGATAAAATAAGTCAATTTTATAAAACCAATTTTAAAGGAACTTTTCAATCATTTTCATTAGTTCCTCTTCGTCTCTGGCAAGAGAGTCTACTGTCATCTCTACCATTAAATTTACTATTCCATCTGATAGAGATCTGAAATCCGTCCTGAGCCCTATAACAGGTTTTCCTTTTGCATATGCATACCCGATTTCCCAGGCAGTCCCCGAATCCACATCAACACCATCGAGAACCGCAACAATAATATCCGAACTATTTATCCCTGTAACACAGGCTTTGAAGATAGTTTCCTGGTTTTGCTTTTCCCTTTCAACTGTCGAATCTTCTGCGTCTTCCTGGGGTAAAAAGACAGAAAAACCTTTTTTGAGGAACAAATCCCTTAACATACGATTGTATTCTACTTCTGCGTGACTGAAAAGAGGACTTGCAAGGTAAATTGTCTTTTTTTTGGGCATATTATTTCTCCTTCCTACCTAGAGAGCATATTCAATAGATTTTGCTGCAGTAAATGAAACTCTAAAGATGAATAGTTAATCAGGAATTTTAACTTTTTCATTACTGGAGCCTGAGTGAATTGTTATAGAATATGCTTATATATTTAAAAATTTAAATCCAACTCTATTAAATTTAAAAATATGACAGAATTATTAAGATTAAATACTAACTTCGATCTGCTTTATGCATTAACCGCCTCTTGCATGTATCATTAATTATATGCAGCTTGTATTTAATTGTAAAATATATTATAAGTCCTGAATTAAAACTAAAGGCAGGCGGCATAAAGGCCTAATAAAATCTTTAATTTGGTTATCCTCCAACAGGTTTATAATAAGTTTAATTATGTTGTATGATATTGAAGGCAGTGAAATTTATGATTAAAGCTGGAATAATTGGAGCTTCGGGATATACAGGAGGAGAACTCCTGCGTTTGCTTGTCAATCACCCAAATGTTGAACTGGAACTGGCAACTTCCCGGAGTCTTGTCGGGAAGCCTGTAACAGGTACACATAAACATCTTGAAGGTTTTCTGGACCTGAAATATGAGAATCCCGAATCTGAAGTTATCAGGGAACGCTGTGATGCAGTTTTCGTAGCAGTACCTCATGGGTCTGCTATGACTTATGTCCCAGAACTACTTAATGGAGAGACTAAAGTTATTGATCTCAGCGCAGATTACAGGCTCGAGACTAAATTATTTGAAAAAATCTACGGTATTCCTCACACCGACCCCAGAAAGTCAATATACGGGCTTGTAGAGCTCCATCCTGAAGCTGCAGAAGAGGATCTTGTAGCAAATCCCGGATGCTTTCCAACAGGTGCAATTCTTGCCGCAGCTCCACTGGCAGCAGCAGGACTTATTGATATTGCAGTTTTCGATTCCAAAACAGGGATCTCAGGTGCAGGAATTTCCCCTACCGAAACTTCCCATTACCCCAATCTTGCGGAAAATATTATTCCGTACAAACTCACAACCCACAGGCACAGGGCCGAAATTTCTCAGGAACTTTCCAGGCTGGATAAAAAGCTTAAAAATATCAGCTTTACCCCGCATGTAATTCCTTCCATAAGGGGAATTTTCACAACAGCTCATCTCTTTACGAAAGAAACACTTTCTATGGACGATTTAAAAACAATTTATACCGATTTTTACAGGGACAGGCCGTTTATCCGCTTTCCTTCAGGGCTTCCTTCACTTACTTCAGTCAGGGGCACTAACTTCTGCGATCTAGGCTTTGAGGTAGACAAGGAAAACAACAGGGTCGTAGTGGCCTCAGCAATTGACAACCTTGTCAAAGGGGCATCAGGGCAGGCAATTCAAAATATGAACCTTATGTTCGGGCTGGAAGAAACCCTCGGGCTCTGGCTCCCTGCAGCGGCTCCATAAACTTGAGGAACTTATTCTTTAAAATTTTATCACAATTTTAGAGCAATACTGTAATAAAAATTATTAAAATATCATACCTGCATTGCAACACGGTATTAAAGACCTGTAACATTTATTAGCTTTAATACCCAATTATTTTTTTTAATAAGCATTATTTTTGAAAGCTGTTGTTTTTGTATTTGATGCAAGGAGAGGCCTGCGGATTAGAAAGCAGGCGAGAAAATATAACTGGTGACGGACTAAAGTAATGAATATAATTTATCTCAAG
>JBNAKO010000101.1:0-5865 GCA_049706495.1 Methanosarcina sp.
AATTCAGGTTTAGAAAAAAAGATGGGACCTATATTTATGCTGAAAACTCCGGGGTCTGGCTGAAAGATGACAGAAAAGAGATATACAGAGCCATTGGAGTAATTAAAAATATTACAGTATGGAAACTTGCAATAAAAAAGGTTGAGGAAAGTGAAAGAAAATATGCCTCTTTTATAAAGAACTTTCATGGAATCGCTTTCCAACTGGACGAAAATTTTGTTCCTGAATTTCTGAATGGAGCTGTTGCAGAGGTCACAGGATACAGTGAAGAAGAATTTATGTCCCAGATTAAATGGAAAGATATAATCCTTCCGGAAGACCTGGCTTTTGTGCTTAAAGAAGAAAAAAAGATTCAAAATTCTCCTTCTCTGGGTTACGAAGAAATTGAGTTTCATATAAGACACAGGGATGGAAGAATAAAATGGGTTAATGAGATTATTCAGAAAATTCAGAGCAAGGGAGGAAAGCCGTTTTATCAGGGTACTATTTATGATGTGACTGAAAAAAAAGAGACAGAAAAGTTTCTTACAAATATCGAGGCAGCACGCAAAAAAGAAATCCATCACAGAATCAAAAATAACCTGCAGGTAATTTCTTCTCTTCTGGATTTGCAGGGTGAAAGATTTAAGGATAGAAAAACTGTCCAGACTTCAGAAGTTATTGAAGCATTTCTGGAGAGCCAGAGCCGGGTTATATCTATGGCTTTGATCCATGAGGAACTGTATAAAGGTGGAGGATTTGATACCCTTAATTTTTCGTCCTATATTGAGGAACTCATTGGGAACCTTTTTCATACATATAAGCTTGGGAATACCAATACCAGATTGGATACGGACTTAGAAAAAAATATTTTCTTTGATATGGACATTGCAGTGCCATTAGGTATAATCGTTAACGAACTTGTTTCAAATTCTCTCAAGTATGCGTTTATCGATAGAAATGATGGAAGAATTCAAATCAAACTTTATAGAGAAGTCCCCCCACAAAACAAAGAAAATAAATCGGAAAACGATAGTGAAGATTTAAAGGGTATCAATTACATTCTCAAAGTATCAGATAATGAAATAGGTATACCTGAAAGCATTGACCTTAAAAATCCGAAAAGTCTTGGTTTACAATTGGTAACCACCCTTGTAGAGCAGCTAGAAGGTGAGCTTGAGCTAAAAAGAAATAACGGGACTGAATTCATTGTAAAATTTACAGTAATTTAAATTAGCTGGATTTACAAAAAAAGCTATTATTCAATAATCTGTATTTGTAATATCTGTATTTGTAATTTGGATTTCCCACACAGCTTCGCCCTCTTTTTGAGGATCTGTGAATCCTTATTTTGCAGGCAGTTTTTGCACTGTACTTTTCACGAACTAAGCTTCACTACTAAAATGAATATGACCCCCTCCTAAATTTATTGGAGGAGTTTAGGATTTCCAAGCTCACAGTAAAGCTTTTTCGTTCTTTTTAAGTTTCTGTCTTCTATCTGGGGAGTTCTTGGTGTCTATTTGTTCACCTATAAATTTCTGAAAATCCTTAAAATCTTTTTCTCTCATTCTGCTGTGCGGGTTTTAGGTCAATCTTCAGGCCTTTCGAGTTTTTCCAGTATATCAGCCTTTCCTGTAGCCTGCTTTTTTGAAGTTTCAGAACTCCTAATATTTTCAAGTATTTCAGATTCTTCAGATTTTCGTGATTTTACATTAAATGGGTTTTCTGAGGCAGGGAGTCTTAGCGCCTCAATATCCCAGTTAGCTCTTTTTGCCCCTGCCTGATATACGCTTTCAAGAAAATCCAGCACGGCTTTTTCGGGCGAATCTGAGTTTCGTACATCGTTATATTTGAGGAGTGCAAGTCCGGCTTGATGATTCCAGAAGGCTTCTTTAGGGCTGAGAGGTTCATTCATAAAACCTGCAGGCTGTGGGTACATGTAAGCATAAAAAGCAGGTTCCCTTATGTTCTGGTCTCCTGCCCAGAACCCAAAGCTGATCATTTCATGTGACGAAGCTTCCCTTTCCACAGGGCCTGCAGCTTCATCTACAGGAGCAGGCCGGCCTGAGAATAACGTAAGAGCAAGGTCTGCATGATGCCAGAAAAAATGCACAGGTGAACTTTTTCCGATAAACCAGCCCCTGAAAACCTGAAAGATTGAGTAGACCTGGACAAGAATTCTCCAGAACCTGTTCACATATTCCTCATTATAAGTCGTATGTTCAAAATCCGTTAGAAACGGTTCTCTTACTCCAGGAATGTCATAAGGCATAGGCCTTATGCCTGCAACAATTCCAAGCTCTCCAAGACTTGAAAAAACGTCTTCATGAAAACGGGCAACTGAGTGCCATTTCAAGGGTATTGTTTTTAAATCTCCTTCACTTGTTTCTATTTTCAAATAATGCTCTTTATCCCTGAAGTTAAATTCCATTTCAAAAACCATATCTTCATAAGGAATCGGTCCTGTAGTAAGCCCGCATACAGATACATAATAAGGAACATGCCACCAGTGATTCATTTTCGGGAACAGTGCAAGCTTGATTTTTCCTACAATCTGCAGGAAAAGATGCAGAGTATCTTTTGTATCTTCCCATTCTTCTATAGGTAAAGGCGGAAATTGAATATCCCGAATAAAACTGGTATTTACACCCTCCGGTAGATCTTTGCTTATGAGAATACCCCCTTTGAAAACACCCAAATAGTAATATTAAGCTTTTTAAGATCAGTCAGAGTTTTTAGACTATCTTGTTTATAACTCCAACTTGAATTACACGTTCAGATTAACAGGTCCTGTGCTACGATAAAATTACAAGAGCTATAAAAACTAAGGTTAATCTGTAAGATTTCCTTATGTAAATCGGTTATTTTCTAAGTTTATAACTTTTCGCTTTCGGATCAAAAAATTAAAATTTGGTCTGAAACTTTTTTAAATTGTATCTTATTTTCAGATTCTCTATATCTAAAATCTTCCGGCTCGTCAAAAAAATAAACAGGAAAATAATTTTAATTTAAGTGTCTTAAAAATAATTAAAACTTTAACTTATCTCAGACTGGAATGTTCAACGTATTCTAATATTTGACCCATCTGGATGTTTTACGGTCAAATTTCTACCTGCAGGAACTTTACTTTATAATAAATTCTTCCATAATAAATATTACTTACTTCTTTTATTAACTGGACCAGGTCTAAAAAAGGCACTTATTGAAACAGGTCAGAAAAATGATAATATTGGATTACCCTTATGCTTCTGAATTCTTAAAAAACACTGCTGAAGAATTGCAGATCCCTATTTTGAAAAATGAATTTACGGCTGAATTCAAGACTGAAAAAAGCTTCCGATTCCTTGAAGAGCCTCATTTTATTGCTTATATTGAACAAAAAGGTGTCTATACCCTTTATTCTAGTTCAGAAAATTCCATTGGCTGGATTTTAGAGAATCTGGGATTTACAGGCCTGCCTGAGAAAATAGAGCTTTTTAAGAATAAAATTAAGTTTAGAAAACTGCTTCAAAGAATTTATCCGGAATTATATTTTAGAGGTATTGAATTTGAAAAACTGGACGAAATCAATGTTGAGAAAATTGAAAAACCATTTATTATAAAACCTGTCGCAGGTTTTTTCAGTCTTGGAGTACACAAGGTTTGCACGGATAAAGAATGGACTCAGGTCTTAAAGAAAATAAAAGCAGAAGTTAAGGAAATAAAAGCAATCTACCCGGCTCAGGTGCTGGATTTAAGCCAGTTTATCATTGAAGGAAATATTGAAGGAGAAGAATTTGCCGTAGATGCTTATTTTAATAAAGAAGGCAGGCCGATAATTCTCAATATTTTAAAACATATTTTCCTTTCGGAAAACGATGTTAACGACAGGGTTTACTTTACTTCAAAATCCATAATGGAAACATATAGTGAAGCTATTGAAGACCTCTTAAATGAAATCGGGAAACTTACTGAGCTGAAAAACTTTCCGCTTCATATAGAACTGAGAATAGGAAAAGACAGAAGAGTCCAGCCAATAGAAGTAAATCCAATGCGTTTTGCAGGCTGGTGTACAACCGATATTGCTTATTATGCGTATGGAATTAACACTTATAAATATTTCTTTGAACAACTTCAACCTGACTGGAAGAAAATCCTCTCAGGAAAAGAAGGAAAAAGTTTCTGCCTGATTATTTTAAATAAGTCTCCAGATTTAAATTTAAAGGACGTAGAGGCATTTAATTACGATAAACTATTATCTGATTTTAAAACTCCCCTGGAACTCCGAAAAGCAGACCCAACGAAATATGGTTTTTTTGGATATATCTTTACTGAAACTAAAGACAATGATTGGAAAGAAATCGAGAAAATTTTGAAATCCGATTTGAAAGAATATCTTATTTTCAAAGAAATCTGATCTTACGAATGCGGGAATTCTGAGAAACTTAAATATTGAAATAGTATAACAGTAGATATTTAGTTGCAATGTATTCAATTACTTATAGTATGTTTAAGATTTGCATTTGAGCATTTCTTCAACCATTGCTTCTTGATTTTCTATTCAGGGAAAACAGTGGGAACAATAATTATGTAATGCCCTAAAAACACTTTAAAATTTAATTTAAAATAAACATTTAAATTAACAGGAGATGAGGGGATTAGCAAATTAAATTTCTTTAGAAGTATATTCATTACTTTAATGCTTTTGTCATTGATTCTATTTGTTTCGGGTTGTGCAGGAAACGAGCCAGAAATTGAGGACAAGAGAGTAGAGGAAGTAAAAGAAAAAATAGTAAATAATACTGAAGGTGCAAGAGATAATGTAAGAGAAAATCTGGAAAATGAAAGCCAAATTATAAAAGAAGATGTCAAAAAAGACCTGACAAACAGGACTGAAATTATAAAGGAAGACATTAAAGAAAACGTGACAAATAAAACAGAGAATATAAAAGAAAACATAACAGAGAATCTAAGAGATAATATTAGGGAAAACTTAAGTGAGGAAAGGCTTTCCCAAAAAGCTGAAGAGATATTAAAGGAATAAACTGTCAAAAAAGAAATTAAAGAAATTAATCAAGAATAAAAAATGAGTTAAACAATAAATAACAAATAAAATTGAATAAATTTTTATTGTTAATAGTCTTGTCCAAATAATTTTTTGGTCATATTCTATTTTATTTCAATTTTTTTATATTTAGTACTTTTTATTTTCTTCTATTGTAGTTTTCTTTATACTTTAGTTTCTTTAATTGCATATTCAGGATTAAGTTATAGTCATCGCTTTATTGCCTGTAAAAATATCTGAAAAATACTTATTTATTACTGGAACGTTAATCTTCATAGGAATAAGGGAAAAGGGGTACTGCTTCTGGAAAATAATATCATAGAAGTTAATAATCTTGAATATTTTTTTGGTGAGGTAAAAGCAGTAGATGATATCAGTTTTTCTGTAAGGGAAGGGGAAATTTTTTCATTCCTTGGCCCGAATGGAGCAGGGAAAAGTACTGTAATTAATGTTCTTACCACTCTTCTGCCTGTGCAACACGGAAATGCCCGGATTGCAGGCTTTGATTTAAAAACTGAGCCTGAAAAGGTTCGAGAATCAATAGGCATTGTGTTTCAGGAACTGACTCTTGACAGGGATATGACTGTTAAGGAGATTCTTGAATATCATGGGAGGCTTTACTCCATGCCAAAAGAGGCAAGGCAGGCCAGGATTGACGAATTACTTGATCTGGTCGAGCTTGAAGGAAAACGGAACACTCTAACAAGGCATCTCAGTGGGGGCATGAAACGCAGGCTGGAAATTGCAAGGGGACTCATGACCCGTCCAAAAGTCCTTTTTATGGACGAGCCCACAATAGGGCTTGATCCGCAGACCAGGATAAGGATCTGGGATTATGTCAG
>JBNAKO010000102.1:0-3628 GCA_049706495.1 Methanosarcina sp.
ACTGTAATATTTGTGGATATCAAAACTCGGAATTGACTTTATATATTAGGGAGTGGCAGTGTCATCATAGAAGAAATATCCACGATAGGGATATTAACGCTGCTATTAATATCAAGAAAATCGCTGTAGGGACTACAGTTTGAGCTTGTGGACTTGGAAAAAACGGCAACCGCCAAGTATGAAGCAAGAAGCCTCTTCATCGGAGGCATCAGCCGGCAGGGAGGGGTAGTTCACTATCTAAAATATTAAGTTAATGAGAATTTTACATTTTTTTTACCTCTTTTTGTTTGGAAATACTATTCTACCTGATTTTAGCTATTAAACTTTCAGAGATAATATTAAAATCTGTTTTTAAAAATTTATAAGATGTTTAAATAAGAATACTAAAAATTGATTATAATTAGTACGATTATATCTATTAATATCAATTAATATAAAACCTAAAAAATAATATTGAACTATTATTTTTTATTAGATATATGTTCTTTATATTTTCAAAGCTTATTTATTATTAGCTTAAAATTTTTATTATATTTTTTCATATAAGGGGGTTTAGAATGAAAGAAATAATAGACAATAAAGCCAACCCAGACTATTCTATCGTTAAAGTTCTTATAGGAACATTTCTTGCGTTATTAATGCTTATCAGCAGTGTAGAGGCAGAGCCATTTGCATATATTAGAAATTCTGACAGCAACAATGTCTCTATTATTGATACAGCCATAAATACGAATGAAAGTAACGTACCTGTAGAAACCGGCCTTTTTTTGAGTGCATTCAGTCCTGACGGATCAAAAGTATATATGGTAAACAATGCCAGCAACAACATCTCTGTAATTAATACAGCAACAAATGTCACTACAGCCGTACTAACTGCAGGAAATGGGACTTCTGGAATTGTAATCTCACAGGATGGAACAAAAATATATGTAACAGATAGTAAAGACAATACCACTTCTGCAATTAATACAACAGATAATACTCTTCTCGCTACGGTAAATCTGAGATGGGAACCTTCTGGCATTGGAATCACCCCTGATGGAAAAACGGTATATATAGCTAGCAATGACAGCAAAAATGTCTCTGTAATCGATACTTCCAATTATACAGTTATGGCAACTATCCCTGTAGAGACGATTGAATCAGCAATAGTAGAAGTTGCAAAAAATTGGATTGGACTTTCTAATATACATGGAGGCAACAATACATCGGCAATTGATTGTTCTCATTTAGTATATCAGGTATACAGGCAGGTTGGGGTTAAAGGCATAATATTCCAGACTGTACCCAATATGAAAAGTAATACCTATTATGTTAACACAACGTCCCCCAAGCCTGGAGACGTAATATTCTGGGAAAAGGATGTTGCTCAGAACAATAGAACATACTGGCTAGCTACTCACGTTGGGATCTACACAGGAGACGAACAGTTCATACACACATCCTATGATACAGGGAAAGTCAGCGAAGACAATATTACCGGTATATATAAAGAAGGCGTACCATACTTTGCTAGATGGTCGAACGTTTAAAAGCTTATTCAAATTGAAATCAGAATATAACGCAAGAGAATACTTAATAGAAGTATCCATTGGAAATAATACAAAATATTTCTGTATAAAATTGTCAGTATAAATTTGTCAGTATAAAATATATTTCTGAAAAGATATATTAAGGAGTGTATAATAACTATAATACCATAGCTTGTAAATATTTGTAGTTTTTAGAAATATTTGCAGTTCCGTAGCTATGGTAATATTTTCTGTTTTTTATTTTCAGATTTTAAATTATTTTTTAGAATACTTTATTTAGCTATTCATTCATCCATTTATTTATTTATTTATTTATTTATTTATTTATTTATTTATTTATTTATTTATTTATTTAGCTTTTCCGTACTTTAAATGCCTCCAATATTTCATCCTCGCCAGCTTATCTTTTCCACAGGCTCTGTAAGCCTGAATCTGCCAGTAAGAAGTTTTTCCTTTAACTCTTTAGCGGCTTTTACTGCCCTTACGCGGTCTGATTGGCGAAGTGTAATTTTAATATCTCTCTGACAGCCGCCTGTAGTACATCTAACAGAACCAAGATTTGCACTGAAAGCCTTGCCTGCGCATCTTGAAATGCAAAGCCCGCAGTTGAAACAAAATTCTGGCCTGTGTATAATTTCATTACCGCCTTCAGTTACTGCATTCATGGGGCAGGCTGCCAGCACCCGGCATTCTTTGCAGGAAAGACATTTTTCTGGATCATATTTTATACTAAGGTCAGCATTATCCCAGACATCTCCGTAGGTAATGTCACAGAGAGGAATCCTGCCTGCCAGGTCAACCAGTTTAAGTGAAATTTCTCTGTCCAGTTTAAGGATATTTTTGAGCATTCCTTCATGAAGAACCGGGATAGGAACAGCCCAGGTATTGATAATTTCAGGGCCTCCTGATGTTACAAAACCTCCCATGTATTCGGGAACCATGTCATGCATATCTGCAAAACCGGTCAGGTTAGGATTATCAGGAACGCTTCGAGTCCCCTGGCCTGTAACAAAGCCGTCTGCTCCGTTCATAAGCACTCTAGTTCCTATTCCTATTGTTTCAAGTTTAGGGTCATTTTCAATCGGATTTAATTCCCCGCAGCCGCAAAAAGTCATCTCTTTAAATTCACCTTCAAAGGGAAGGGCATGGAAAATAGTTTTAATAGATTCTTTTCCCGGATTTACAAAAGCGCGGTAATTCTTGAAAGCGTGTCTTGTTGCATAAAGCCTGGCAAAGGGAATTTCTGAGAGCGAAATATTTACCGAGAAAATTTTTCCCTCATTTGTAGTAACATCAACTTTAATGGGCTTCCCTTCGACCATATCCCTGAATAAATGTCCGCCACCATAACGCGGATTCGATTCGCTGTGGGCTGTCCCGAGTACGATAAGATCCAGAACCCCAAGTCTCTCATTTGGGCAGGGCCCGACAACTGCAGGTACGCCGTTTAGAAAAACTTCAGAGGCCTTGACAAAAGAATCAGGCTCGGAAACTTTGAAGGAAAGGACAGCATATGTTCCGCTCATAATCCCCCGGGTTGCGGTAGTTACAACGTCCACATCTTCAAGCCTGACTTCCTCGCCTGCATGAACTTTTGCAGCAACTTCTTCAGCCGTCAGGACTACGGCATCTCCAGCATCGATTTTATTTTGAATTTCCGGAATTGTCCTGTACGTCCCTGTATTCTCAAAGCCTTCGTTCATATTACCCACATCCGATATCGACTTCATCCTATTTTAGAGGCATGGCTGTTCTTTTTATATCTATTTAAACAGAACTGATGTTAGCCTGCTTACATCATCTTACATTATAATGCCCAAGTTACAACAAAATATCAGGATTTAACAGAGTAACTATAATTAAAAAATACTTGAAAATATGACTGAATAAATAGGAAGATCAGTGACAAAAATAAATATCTGGAATAAAATTCGGATTCAAACTAATGAAACCTGAATTAAAGAAAATTTCAATTAGAGTTGAAGCTCGAAAAAAGAAGTCTAAAAATTAGAGCGAATCTAAAATTGTAAAAACTTTCTATTCATTTCAAGGCTGATTGAGATAGAAAAAAGCCAAACCACCCAAAACTTATATAA
>JBNAKO010000103.1:0-26957 GCA_049706495.1 Methanosarcina sp.
CTCTTCCGATCTATTAGAAAGCAGGCGAGAAAATATAACTGGTGACGGACTAAAGTAATGAATATAATTTATCTCAAGGGGTAGTTAAATGAAGGTAAAAGACGTTATGAACCCTAAACTTGTCTTCTGCAGACCAGACAACACGGTTCGGGAAGCTGCAAAGATCCTGAAGGAAAACAGTATAAGTGGGGCGCCTGTGCTTGACGGCGAGGAACTTGTGGGGATAATAAGCGAGGCTGACTTATTGAGACTGCTTATACTTCCTGAAAAAGGAGACCTCTGGCTTCCAAGCCCCTTTGAGGTTATAGAGATTCCTATCAGAGAAATCCTGGGCTGGGAAGATACAAAAAAAATGCTCTCTGACGTGGGTTCTACAAAGATAGAAGAAATTATGACTGCTGGTGTACACACAATTTCTTCCGAGGCTTCAATAGAAGAAGCGTCTGAACACATGATAAGGCATAAGATAAACAGGCTTCCTGTAACTGAAGACTCCCGTGTAGTAGGGATTATTACTCGCGGCGATATAATAGAAGGGCTTGCAAAACTCTAAGGTAAATTCTAAAGGAAGAGGCGAGTTTCTCATGAAGGAAATAGAAGGTGGAATCTGTGCAGTAAAGGGGGTATCTGCAAACGGAGTCAAGACCGGTAAAATGGGGATTGCAGTTATTCTTGCAGAAGGCCCTGCGGCAGGCGTTTTTACCAATAATAAGGTTGTAGCCGCTCCCGTAACTCTGAGTAAAGGCGTAATCGACACGCAACACAGGCTCTCAGGGCTTATTATTAATAGCGGCAATGCCAATGCCTTTACCGGAGATGACGGTTTTCTGGATGCTATGGAGATGGCAACAATGCTTTCCCAAAGCCTTAATCTTGACCCTGACACTGTTGCTGTTGCCTCTACAGGGGTAATTGGCAGGAGACTTGACCTTTCTGTAATCAGGGAGCAGCTTCCAGTAGTTCTTGAAGGCCTGAAAAGCTCTCCAGGGTGCAGTCAGGCAGCCGCAAAAGCTATAATGACTACTGATAAAGTTTTAAAAGAAGTAGCTATTGAAATGGACTGCGGGATAAGGATAGGGGCAATTGCCAAAGGTTCAGGCATGATTGAGCCGAATATGGGGACAATGCTCTGTTTTGCATATACGGATGCAAAAGTGCCTGCCGACGTCCTTGATGCAGCCCTTCGGATAGCAGTTGATAAAAGTTTCAATATGCTTGTAGTAGACGGGGATACAAGCACAAATGATATGGTTCTTCTTACCTCTACGTGTAAGTCAGGAGTAAAACCCTGCATGGAATGCCTGGATGATTTTGAAGAAGGCCTGATTTACGTACTTACCGAGCTTACAAAGAAAATGGCCAGGGATGGAGAAGGAGCTACAAAGCTTATTGAATCCAGGGTTACTGGTGCAAAAACCTATCAGGATGCAAAACTCACAGCAAAAGCAATAGTACGTTCCCCTCTGGTTAAAACAGCTATTTTCGGAAAGGATCCTAACTGGGGAAGAGTAATAGCTGCTGCAGGCTACTCGGGTGCAGAGCTTGAGCAGGAAAGGATTTCGCTCTCTTTCTCAGGTGGAGGTCAGCAGGTAGAGCTTGTAAAATCCGGAGAAATTTCAGATACATATGATATTGAACTCCTTAAAAAAATAATGGCAAGCGGGGAAATCATAATTACCCTTGACCTTGGTATGGGAACTGAAGTTGCGACAGCCTGGGGCTGTGATTTAAGCTATGATTATGTTAAAATTAATGCCGAATATACAACCTGATATGTAATAACCTGTAATTCGGGAGGGGTGCTCAATTTCTGTTGAGGATATCTCTTCCCGAAATACACTTTAATTCAAAACAAGCTTTCTCTTGATTTTCATATAAATCTAAAATTACATGTCAGTCTTAATTAAATAAATATAAAGTTATAAAGCTAAAATAGTAGGAACATAAGCAGGAAAAAATGGGAAAAGAGCTTTAAATTTCCCCTTATTCCTGATTGTTATTTTCTTAACTCAGACCTGTATTTTCAGGGGGTTTTATTGGGTGGATACACAAGAATGGGAACAGCGCCATATAGAAGCTTATTATAATGTAAAGGAACTCCTTCCTTTCCTGGATGGAATTTTCGTAGCCTATAACAGTAATATTGATGCTATTAAACACCTTACAAAGGAAGACCTCTCAAAACTTTTGGAGGTTTTCGATGAGGCTCAGATTCAGGAAAGAGTTGATAGTTATCCAAGGGAAATCAACGATCCTCTGGACTTTCTCGCCCGTCTGCTTATTTCCATGCGTGAAGGCAAAGCTGCGGAAATTCCTGCTCATAACTCCGAGATTCATGAATGGTTGAAAACGCATGTAGGCTTTGATTATGCCCGTATGGGAGGCCAGGCAGGAATTATTTCTAACTTACTTTCTCTTCTTGGCCTGAAAAAAGTAGTGGCATATGTCCCCTGGCTTTCTGAAGAACAGGCAGAATATTTTGTAAATGCAGGAAATCTTCTTCACCCGAAAGTAGAAGATGGAAAAGTCCTTTTGAAACCCCCTAGACAGGCTTTTAAGCCAGGCATCGAATCAAAAGTTAACTGGATTTTTGAGTATTCCAGAGATCTGGATGTAAAGTATAATGGAAATATTTTCAAGGTTCCAAGAGATAACCGCCTGATAATTTCTTCTCGCCCTGCCTGGATTCGCCTTGATATGGACAGGGAGATTTATGATCAGCTTGAAACTTTATGTCCGCTTGACGGGGCAATGCTTTCTGGCTATCAGATGATAAAAGAAGAATATGAGGACGGTTTAACGTATAGGGATTATGTCGATCGTTCTGTAAAGGTTATAACAAAACTCAAAGCCTTAAATCCTGAACTTCGCATTCATGTGGAATTGACCTCGATTCAGAACAGGCTTATAAGGAAAACCATCCTGACAGAGATCGTTGCCAATCATGTTCATTCTCTGGGCCTTGATACAGTTGAAGTTGCAAATGCCCTTAATGTGCTTGGGCATGAAGAGCTTTCTTATTGCGTGATTCGAAAAGAAGAAAATGGAATTCCATCCCTGTATCAGGGTGCTGTCCAGCTTTTAAAAGACCTTTCCCTTGAACGAGTCCATGTGCATTCCCTTGGTTTTTATATCTGTGTCCTTGCAAAAGGTCACCCCCTTACGCTTAAAGAACATAGAGATGCTTTGCTTTTCTCCTCATCCCTGGCGGCCGCTAAGGCTCTTGAAGGGGATATTAACAGCTTTGAAGAGGTAAAGGATGGGCTGGATGTTCCGGTTTCAAGTCAGGGGACTGAAGACCTGGAGAACTTTAAGCTTTACTGCACAGGGAAAAATCTCTGTACTCCTGAGGAGTTTGAATACGGGTATCTCTACGGGCCAGATCATGATGCGGTAATTATTCCCTCTAAAATAGTTGATAAGCCCAAAGCCACAGTGGGTATAGGAGATTCCATATCTGCAGGGGCCTTTGTAGCCATGCTTGCAAAAATGAAGCAGAAACGGGCCTGATTTTTAAAAGAGGACTTGTTTATGAAGATTCTCTGCGGGTACAATGTCAATATAGATTCCGTGTATCGGATCAGTGGAGCTGAGGTTTCGGCGTTATTGAATAGTTTTGACAGGGCAGAAATTCTTGAAAAAATCAATAATCCTCCAGGAAAAATATATTCCGAATCTGATTTTATTGCAGGGCTTATCTACTGCATGAAAAATGGATATGGAGCTGAATGGCTTGTCTTTGAAAAGCAAGTTTTTGAATTCCTTAAAACCCATTTTTTTAAAAAGTCTCTTGTAAGAATGGGAGGAAACGCTGGAATAATGGCAAATATTCTTTCACAATTAGGAGCCTCAAAAGTTATTCCTAATATTGCAGTACCCTCAGAGACCCAGCTTTCTCTGTTTTCTAAGAAGGCAATTTATTTCCCTGAAGCTGAACCCCAAATAAAAGAAGATTTTCAAGCGGGTTCAAAATCGGATTTAAATAATTTAAGAGAACCTCTAAAAGAGCTGAGAAACAAACCGGAAAAAAGTTTAGAAGAAGGCTCAGGCAATATTTCTGAAAAAAATAAGATAGGTGAATCTAGAAACATTGCTCTGAATCCTGATTCTAACACTGCTTCTAATGCTGTTTCCAATACAATTTTTAATACTGCTTACAGCAATCAGGATCCTATCCATTTTGTATTCGATTTTTCCAAAGGAGATACTTTTTCCCTTTATGGAACAGAAATTACAGTCCCAAGAGAGAATCGGTTTATAGCAACCTGTGATCATTTGAATTTCAGGCTTTATGTTAATCCTGCATTTGAAAAATATGCTCTTGAACATATTCGAGAGATAGATGGAACACTTATCTCAGGCTTTCATCTTTTGCTTGAAAGGTATCCAGATGGAAGTACTTATGAAAATATTCTTGAAAATATCTCTTCTCAGCTTAAACAGTGGAAAGCTGAGAACGATAAGATTAAGATTCATCTTGAATTCGGGCATTTTGCAAGCAAAGAACTTGCAAATTCGGTTTTTCTGAAACTTTCTACCCTTTCTGATAGTATAGGGATGAACGAAGACGAGCTTTCGATGTTTCAGTATCTTCATGGTGTTCCTGCGGAAAAACTTGCACATATGGAAGTACAGGCTGTAGCAGAGGCTGCTTTCAGGTTAGCTTCTGAACATGAGCTTAAAAAGCTCTTTATTCACACAAGAGAATTCGTAATAACCGTATTTACTGAAGATTCCATTATTCAGAGCCCCACTGCAAATTTTAAACAAGATTCTGAATCTGATTCTACATTGAGTTCTAAATCGGATTCTGGATTTAGTTCTAAACCAGTTTCCAGCTTAAACTCTGAAAGAGATCCTAAATTTGAATTGGAAAAATTTACAGGTTCCCAGACTCCAGACAAACTCAAAGCTCCTGAAGCCCCAGATCTGCAGAAATTAGCTATAAACGCACTAAAGGCCGTAGAATTTGGAGTAAAATGTGCAGGTGCGTATGCAGATTCAGGCAGACTTGAAAATAGGGAGTTTGTAGAAAAAGAAGCTTCAAAACTTCAGGAAAGTATATTTGGAAAGGAGCAGCTTGCCTTTTTCCTTAAAGCTTTTAATGGGAAAAGCTCTGGTAAAGGCGCATATGCTTTCAAGGAAAAGTATCTTATTTGTGTGATTCCTACAATTCTTTCAAGATCTCCGGTAACCACTGTTGGACTTGGGGATACTTTGACTGCCGGTACTTTTCTAAGGGGGCTCGAACTTAATGTACACGCTCAGACCTGAGCTTTTTAATCTTGATTATACTCTGGACTGTGGACAGGTCTTCCGCTGGGAAAAAAAGGGAGACTGGTGGATAGGGGTTGTAGGAGACCAGGTTATTCGCCTTTCCCAGCAAGAAGGAGAACTCCTCATCGATTCAAAACTTCAGCCCGAGTTTTTTACGCATTATTTCCGCTTTGATGACGATTTGCCTTCAATTTATGAGAGCATAAACAGAGATCTTTTGATAGACAGGGCTATTCGCAGATATAGAGGCTTAAGGCTGATCAGACAGGACCCCTGGGAATGCTTGATCTCTTATATGCTTGCCACAGCTTCGAGTATTCCTACAATTCAGAAAAGAATTTGTCTTCTCAGCCGTTTTTTCGGGCAGGAAATCGGAGAAGGGTATTTTAGTTTTCCTGACCCTGAAGCTCTTGCAAATGCTGACCTTCATCTGCTTGACCGATGCAAATTAGGGTTCAGAACGGAAAGAATAAAAGCTGCAGCCGAAGAAGTGGCTTCCGGAGCCCTTGATCTTAGCGTACTTTATCGGCTTGAATATAAATATGCCCGAGAGCGGCTTATGAGACTTTGCGGCATAGGGGAAAAAGTTTCGGACTGCATACTTCTTTTTGCTTTTGAGAAAATGGAGTCTTTTCCTGTTGACACCCATATCAGGCAGATTATTCAATACTACCATATTGATGATACTTTCTTTGAAAACTGCACAAACCTGAGTAGAATGGGAGATTGGGGAAGGGAATATTTCGGGCCATATTGCGGATACGCCCAGCAGTATCTTTATTACCAGAAAAGGGTGGAGGGATTTGTCCCTCTTTACTAATTCCTATTTTAGCAATTTGATTTTGAATGTAGTTTTGATTATTTTAATCTAAATTTCAGGTACACAAAATCTTTAAACAAAGTTATTTTATAAATTCATATGTTTACTTTATTCAATTTTTATATGTTTTAGAAATATTTTACAGGATTTTACCTGTTTTACATCCATCTTCTCAAGAAAGTTCTGAAACCACGGTCATTTAATTGGGAAATCTCAGCATTTTCTTTAATTTCAAAACCTTTATCCACCAGAGACTGGCAGATATGCTTTCCAAGAGAACAGTTAATAAGCCGTTTTTCAAGAAGTTCTTTTGCTGTAGGATATTTGCGCTGGATCTCAAAGACATATCTTCCATTTTCAATATAACCGTTAAATACGTTTTCTTCCGCCTCATATTTTTCCTTAAATTTTTCGGCATGGGATTTGACCCAGACCGGAGGCCCTATATGTTTTTTGACATATGGGAGAATTCCTGAAATAAGTTCGAGCATAACTACAGTTTCGTCTTTTCCTGACCATACTCCGGTTTTTATTACCTGAAAGTCATATTCATTTAAAAGGGCATTTGCTGCCTGTTCCATTTTATAGAGCTGTGGGAAAAGTATATCTTCGACAACATCAGGGGTTTTAAAAATTACTGCGATTTGCGTGCTTTTTCTTTTTCCCAGTTTTTCAAAAATTTCTCTGTCCTGAAGGGGTAAAGGGATTGCTGGGAAAAATAAACGAAGTTCTGGATTTTTTAAGAATTCCCTGCAGGAATCTATAAACATGCAGAATTTATCAAGAGAAAGGGCAGCAGCTACGTTTCTTTTAGGATCTGTAGGGTCCACCATAATAAGAGGCTCTTCATGCTTTACCTCTGAGTGCCGCATTATGTCAATTTCTTCTCCAGGCTTCCAGGAACTGGCTGCCTCAATTGTTTTTTCAAAAGATCCGTAATAAATTATCAAAAGCTCGGTAAGGTATCCTGAAAAGCCCTGGGTTTTTAATTCCGAGCCGTAAACTTCATTTCCACGCATAAATTGTTTAAGCAGCAGCACTTCGTCTTCGCGCCCCTGTATGTTAGCTTTCACAAAATCGTTATGAAAAGGGGTTCTATCAACTGCAGATTTTATTTTTGAGGCCGAAGCCACTCTAAAACAGGGGACAAGATCCACATCAAACCCTTTGAAAATAATATTCAGGTAAGGGTGTTCTGCATGGCGGTCTTCAGCGTATTCTGCAGTTTTTGCAACTTCTTTTGCAGTTCTCATTCCAAGCATTTCAAGTTCTTCTCTGGAAGTTTCTTCCGGGAAACTTATAAAAATATCAATATCATGTGTGCCTGAAAGCCATGTGCCTCTTGCTGCAGAGCCAACCATTTTTACAAGAATTCCTGAAATCCCGAGTTTTTCTGCTGCAGCTTTCACTTCTGAGGCCAGTTCTTCCTGAACTGCCAGAAGTTTTTCTTTCTCAGGCTTTTTAGGCTTAACTTGTTCAAGCACTGTAAGTTTTAAGTCTTCAGGAATGCTTGTCTGAGTTTCCATAACAGAAACACTCCTTTTTAAATTTCATCTTCATAAGCAGGAGACCTCTTCCTCGGAGAGAAGCGACAGGGAGGGGAGGAATGCGTCAACTTTAACCGAAACAGCCTTCTGTTCCAATAGAGTTGTCGTCCTAGCCCTCAATCGTTTACATCCATTCTTAACTTTTACGCTATCATGTACTTTGTTTCCCATAACATCAGTTATAGCAAAATAACCAGAGGATCGTTTACCCTTAACTATACCAACTCCTTGATTGGTTTTGATTAGATCAAATTTTCTCAATTCAAATAACTTTCCGGTTGGAATCTTTTTTTCTGATCTTTTTCCTGTTCTCTGCTGATAATCTCCCTTACTAACATGTTTTTTCAGATAGAGTATATCATCAAATTTTACTTTTAGATTCGTATAACAGATAGAAACAGCATCGAAGTAATGAGTTTTTGGTAAATGTAAAATTTGTTCTCTCTTGAATTTTGTTTCGTATCCAAATGTTTCTATAAAATTCCAATCAGATTTCTTAATTTGTGATTTAATAATTCCAACTTCTGTTGCATGTTTTGTTTTACATTTTTTACCTGAAAGTTTAATTTTTCCTGCATGAAGATTATTATGGCAAGTATTACAGAGTGTAATCAAATTCTCAGCACTATCAGTACCGTTTTGTGACCTGAAAATAATATGATGGCAATGTAACTTAGGATCTTTTAATTTGCCTTTGCAATGCTGGCAGGTATAACCATCTCTTGCAAGAACGTAGGCTTTAACATTGTAGAAACCTTTTTGATTGCCATTTTGATAGTCGATACCCCAAACTTCAGGATTTGTAATTTTGTGTGTATTAAAGGAAGCAATCTCCACTCTCCATTCAGAAACAGGAAGAATAGATTCTACAAATTTCTTTTCTCTGAAATGAGATTCAAGCTTGCTTCGTATAGAAGGTGCTAATCTTCCTTCTTTTTTTGAATTCGCTCTGTTATCAAATCTTGCAGGCCTGTATCTGGTCTTTCTACTTCTTCTTGTTCTTCTATACATTGCTCTCTGTTGCATCTTTCCAGAAACGTCTTCTCTCAGATATACTTCGGATTGATACAACACTTTTCCAATTGACGTAGCACAAACACCGATAACTTTACTCCCAGTATCCATTCCTGCTATTATCGGTTGAATATATCCACTGCTACCGTAAAGTAACTTAATTGTAAATGGAGTTCTTCTAATTACCTTTGCTTTACCTTCGATCAAAAGTTTTCTTGCTTTTGAAGGTTTACAAGGCATCAGCGGTTTGCTATTTTTGTTAAGAATGAAAACTAACATAGAGTTTTCCTCCTTACGGAGTTATGCGTATCAAATTTTGTGGAGTCAAAACCTGAATCCGACTTCCTCTCGATCAGATATAGAAGGGTTTCTTTGATGCAAACACTATCTGTAACCCTATAAGATTGTTTAATTTGCATCCTTAGAGGTTGGAACTGAGGTGATATTCCAACGTAACTATTGTTATATTCCTTCCTATCGTTTACCATAATTCTTTAACTCCTTATGGTGATCTGGTCAACAAGGGCTATCTTTCAAGCCCCTTCTTCACCATCAGCAGGGAGGGGTAGTTGACAAATAACTCTGGATTGTCTAAAATTATTTTAAGTTATCTGAGTTTTCAAGGGATTTTTCCAATTTTTAACATTGAATGTTTACGTTCTACTGATTTATTTATAGCCTATTTTCCATTATTTGGGATTGTATGACTCAGAAATCCTTTCTTTTGACTTATAATTTATGGACAAATCCTGAAAATAAATAAAATTAAAAATAGATACTTCTTTGAATAAAGATTTCTTTAAATGGTTAAGAAAAAGGTTAGGGAATTACTTGAAACCGCTTTTAAAATTATTTAATTTTAATTCTTCTAGTTTAAAAACGAGTCCTTAAAAAAGCTTAGAGTAAATTTTAAGGGTAAATTTTAAAGCCCGAAATAAATTCAGGCTTAACAGCTCTATTTTATCTATTATTTTAAAGTTACTGATTAAAGATCTCTCTTGATTTTATATAAAATGAATTTTGTTTATTAATACTCATTGTTGTTAGAGGATTCTTAACCCGCTTTCTATAATTTTCTCCCTACTTATTAACTCCAATGTAAATAATTAGCTCAAAATCTACTGGAAAGAATATAAAATTGCTTTATTGGCTTTTGAATTAATTTCAGAGGCTATAAGTCTGATCTTTAAAATTATATCTGGCTTAAAAAGGTCATTTTATGAAATTATGATGAAATTATAAGATAAAAAGTTATAATACGAGAATTTGATATTTGAACTTTTATTCGATTTTTATAGAGGTATTGATAAAAATGCTTGTCTGGGTTTACTGGATTATTACTCTTACAATTGCTACCTACGCATCAGTTTATCTGATTAAAAAAACGCCTGGAAACGGGTTTGCAATTCTTACAGCTTTTTATGTAATTTATCTGGCGACTTCACAGGTCATAGCTACCCGGATTATTATTTTCGATCTTGGGTTTTATTCATTTTTTGCCCCAGCAGCCGTTTTTATCTACCCGTTTATTGCACAGGTAGTGGATATGATCAATGAAGTATATGGGGAACATAAGACGCGGTTAGCTATTCTGATTGCTTTTTCAACTCAGGTACTCTATGTTCTGTTTATAGGCATGGTTAACACGCTAAGCCCTGCTCCTTTCTTTGCATTTGAAGATACCTGGAAAAGCCTTTTCGGACTAAGTGTCAGAATCACAATTGCAAGCTGGGTTTCATTTTTGATCTGTTCTAACCTCGATGCCTGGATTTTTGCTTCCCTTAAGCGGCGTTTTTTAGAAAAAGAAAGGAATTTTAAGCATGATACTTTGATAAACCCTTACATATGGCTCCGCTCAAGCGTCAGTGATATAGTCAATCTTACTCTTGACTCTGTAATCTTTATTACTATAGCTTTTTACGGCATTAGTCCCATAATTCCTTTAATAATAGGGCAGCTCATTAGCAAAAATATAATAGGTTTCCTGGATAACCCCTGGTTTGTTTATTACAAAAGGATGCTCAATAAAGAAAATATACCAGCTTCTATTGATTAAATCTTTCTTCAGTATATACCCTTAATATTTTATTTTCTAGGATTTTATTGCCCGGCAACGTATTTGTAAACTCCGTTAATCTTTTTTTGTTATCAAAGCTCTTGTATATGCTTAATCTTCTTAATTTCTCTCTTATCAGTCCTTTTTTTCATTTAAAGCCAAATAATAGAACATTTCTTTTCTGCGGCCCTTGTTATTCCTTTCTCTAACTTATTTAATTTTTATATTTTCGAAATCCCCAAAAAATTTTTATTGGATGTTTAAGATATTTAGAAATTACATATAGTTGAAGGTCTTTATTATATTTAGAAGTAAATGGGGATATCCTGGCTCATAGATTTTCGGGAAATTAGAAAGTTCTTTATTTCTATTTTTTCTTCCCTGCCTATGAAATAGATACCCCCTGCTCCATAAAATAAAGGAGGTTTAATTTGGGGATTAAAAAATATATGAAAGTTTTTTATGTATGCCTTATACTGGGGCTGCTATGCGGACTTGCGGCAGGTCAGGCTTCTGATTCAACAGGGAATCGAATCTGGGATGCAAACACAACTGAGAGTTTAAACTATACCTGGACGCCCCAGACTTATTCAGGTTTTTATTATGACCTTGACACCGGAGAAGGCTCAGAGAACCTGACAGTTCAGTTATCTCAGGGCAGCCGGACTATCGCAGCAAGAAACCTGCAGTATGAAACAAGACCCATACAGACGGCTTTTGAATATGAGGACTGGGGGTCATACCAGGTTATTGGGTTTATGGCAGAACGCTATTTTGCAGGCTATACAGTAAACTCAGCCTTTGCAAATGATAATATCAGCGTTATTTCCGAAGGGCAGCTTTCAAAAGTGTTACTGGATACCGATGAAAGGAGATCCCTCTACGCAGGCTCTTCTCTGCTCCTTGAAGAAGGCTATTCTCTAAATGTAGTTGAGGTTGATGTAAATGGAGATAGCGTCTGGATGCAGCTTGAAAAGGACGGCGATGTAGTAGATGATGCTTTCCTGTCTTCTAATGAAGACTACGTCTATGAAACCGACCTTGGAGATGTAGAAGACGTTCCTGTAATTTCCGTTCACCTTGCTGAGATTTTTAGTGGAAGAGAAACCAATGCTGTCTTTGTTGAAGGGGTTTTCCAGATCTCGGACGAATTTGTTGAAATCGCAAATGGAGACGAGTTTGGGGAAATGGAAGTAAACACTATTTCAAACTCAGGCATACGAATGAGGAACAGCGACTCTATTTCCCTTAATCGGGGCGACACTATAGACATTATGGGCAAACTCAGCTTTGTAGTGGCTGATGCAGAAGACCTTCGTTTTGCCCCGATTGTCGAGACCTCAGAGCCAGGAACTTATGAGCTGAGAGGAACTGTGTATGATGAAGAGTTCGATACTATGGCCTGGACTCCTTTCAACTTTGAGGGGTTCTACTATAATATTGACGAAAACATCTCTACTGAAAGTCTAACAATAGAAGAGCTTGAGGGCAACACTATTGACGATGATATGCTTGTCTATTCCACAAGACCTGCACTTGTCGAATTTGAATATGAAGGTTGGGGAAGCTATCAGGTTCTTGGCTTTATGGCAGAGAAATACTTTGTAGGCTATCCTGCAAACACGCTTGGAAATTCCGGCAGTGTGAATGTCCTTTCAGACAGCATCCTCTCAAAAGTTCTTATTGACGATGATGATAAAAAGTCAATGTTTACAGGTTCTTCTATTGCGCTTGAAAACGGTTATTCGCTCAGAGCTGCAGAGGTTGATGTTAACGGAGAAAGCGTACTTTTCGAGCTCTCTAAAGATGGAGAGGTGCTGGACTCAGGAATAGTTCGCCAGAATGGGAATTATATCTATGAAACAGACATTGGAGGAGCAGAAGACGTCCCGATGATTGCAGTCCATGTAGATACCGTCTTCCGTTCCAGGGAATCAGATGCAGTGTTTGTAGATGGGATCTTCCAGATCTCGGATGATTACCTGGAACTTTCTGAAGGTGACTCTTTTGGAGAAATGGAAGTAACAAGCATTTCCAGTTCAGGCATTACAATGGAAAATGAGGACTCCATCTCTCTGGGCAGGGATGATGTAGTTGAGCTTATGGGGAACGTGAAATTCAGAGTGGCTGATGCATCTGTACTTCGTTTCTACCCATTTGTTGAAGCTGAAGCCAGTGCAGCAGGTGACCAGCTTGAAATCGAAATTCCTGATGCAGTTGTAGTAGGCCAGCCAGTAGAGATCCTTGTCACTGCAAGAAATGCCTCTGTCACTGATGCTGAAATTTTCTCTGGAAATGAACTCCTGGGAACTACAGGAGATGCCGGAAATCTTACCTATACCCCACCAAGGGAAGGCAACTTTACAATTACTGCATCTAAAGCCGGATATGTTTCAGGGACCAAAGATGTGAGTGTTATTGCGCAGGGCGCCTTGAAACTGCTCGTTTCAGTTTCTCCTGCAACTGTCCGGGAAGGGGACCAGATCACTATAACAGTCAGGGAAGCTCTTGAGAACCAGCCGGTTGAGGGAGCAGATGTCTTTTTCGGGACTCAGAGAATTGAGCAGCAGACAAATGCTCAGGGCACGATCTCTTACTGGGTGACAGCTCCTGGCACTTATGTTGTAAATGCTACCAAAGCAGGGTATCAGGAAGGAGAAACTACAGTTCAGGTCACTGAAAATGTAGCCAGGTTTACCTTCTCAAACCTCAGGATAGAACCTCCTGCAGTCCAGGGCGGAGAAGCAGTAAACATTAGTGTAAATGCTACAAATGCCGGAAGCCTTGCCGGGGAAACCCAGGTGGAACTCCTGGTTAATAACGAGTCTGCTGCTTCCCAGAACATAAGCCTTGGTCCTGGAGAGAGCAGGCTTGTAGAATTCTCTCACACTGAAGATGAGGCAGGGAACTACACTGTCCAGATAGGGGACCTGAATGAAACCTATCAGGTAACGGAAGGTGCTCCTTTCCTCAGTGGAATAGCAACCCTTGCAATACTGGCCACAGTGTTTGTACTGTTCAGGAGGAAAAGGAACTAAAAAAGAGAAAGTAAACAAGATAGAAATCAGTAAAAAAAGTTAATCAAGGTCCAGACAATAAAAACTCCGGATTTGACTAAACCCTATATGGGTTTAGTATTTTTTAACTGGAAATAATTAAAAACCGGAGTCCTGACCGGATTTCCAGATTAGATTTACATTTTTTCCTTTTTTCTTCACTTACTCTGGCGTAAGTTGTTCAATCAATTTTATTTTTTATCCTATCTATTTTTTTATTATATCTATCTTTTTTATTTTATTTTGATCTTATTTTTATTTTGATATTATTATAATCTGTATTACTTTAATTTCAAGAATTTATTTCATAACTGCCATATTTAAATTGAAAATCGTCATTAAGCAGTTAATATTCTTCAAATTTTCAAAAATGATCCGAATAATTCTTTTTCTACTTGGAATAAAATAATATAAATAGAAGAATTGCAGGTTTAAAAGCATGAATTTAAGTAAATACGTAATTTCTGGATGGTATAAGTACAATGCTTGAAAGTTTGAGTTCCTTTCTTGCTGATTACGGCTATTTGAATCTTTTCTTTCTCAGCTTCCTGGCTGCTACAGTGCTGCCTTTTGGGTCTGAGGCTCTTGTAGTTGCTCTTATTTATCAGGGTTTTAATCCATTTAATGTTGTTATAGTTGCAACCCTTGGAAATTACCTGGGATCATGTACAACTTATTATCTTGGTTTAAAGGGAAGGCCAGTCCTTGAAAAGTATCTTTCGCCTTCCCCTGAGAAACTTGAAAAAAGCGAAAGATTATTTAAAAAATATGGTGTTTATGTCCTCCTTTTCACTTGGGTTCCGGGGATAGGAGATGCAATTACTATGGTTGCGGGACTTCTACAGCTTCCTTTTAAATCCTTTTCAGTTCTGGTTTTTCTTGGGAAATTTGGGCGTTACTTTGCAATTGCCTATTTAACGGCTTTTTTTAATAATTGAAAACGAATTCAAACCAATTTCTCTTAAATTTTTAATTTCTTTTCCCGTATTCTTATATTTCATAAACTTAATTATTTTTAACCTTAATTATTCTTAGCCTCATTTTCCTTAATTTCCTCGATTTTGTTTGATTTTATTTGTTAGTTTTTCCGCTTTTCTTTCTTTTTGATATCTTTAATTTTTGTACCTTTTGACCCCGGCTTGTAAAAAAACAGTATAAAAACAGGTTTTTAAAATGCTTTTATCTTCGTTAAGACGTATTTTTCATAATTTATATCATAAAAGTTATTTTTTCAAGCGGTAAAAATAGATATGTTTATATAAGTCCAAGTACAATATTTAAGTGATTAATATTTGTTAAGGCAAATTTACTTGTTTTACTTGCTTTAGCATATTATTCTTACCTGTCTTCCAGGTCTATAAAACGGGCTCTATATTCAGTTATAACCTCCATTTTTATTTTTTTCTTTTCTTCTTTTTTCTATGAAATTAAAATCCCTGACACAATTTTACTTTACAAAAGTTAAATAATTAAGTTATTAAAAATTTAAAAAAGCTTATTACAATGTGTCTTTCATTTACTTAAATCCTGAATTTTTTATAATTCTTATCATTCTTATCATTCTTATCATTCTTATAACTAGAAATTGTGTTAAGATTAAATCTTAATATAATATATTTTGATATTTGCCATCAACATTTACTATTTATTATATAGGTATTATTTTGAGGATTATTTTGATCAATATTTCTATTGGGTGTGGAAATCAGGGATTTTACTTTTAAAATCTTTTAATTATTCTGAATTTGATATATTTATTTAATAATTTTATATAGAGTATTAGTTCAAGTTTACTTGTTCTGTTCTTAATTTTCGCTAAACTCTAAAACATTCTTACTTTTGAATTAATTTAATTAGCTCGCACGTATACGCTTTTGCTCCACCGTAAGCTTTATGTATCAATGAACTCAATCTAACTTGACTTAAGCCCAGTAATATTTACTTGATATTCCCGACGGTGATCTTATGCATATAATGGAAGGCTTTTTAGGGACCCCCTGGTGGCAGTTATGGTTTGCAGTATCCATGCCTGTGGTGCTGTATGGCATTTACAAAATGAACAAGCTGGTAAAAGAAAAACGTGAGATACTGCCTCTTCTGGCTGTTGCAGGTGCATTTATTTTCGTACTCTCTGCCTTAAAATTGCCTTCACTGGTTACGGGTAGCAGTTCCCACCCTACGGGAACAGGAATTGCTGCAATTATGTTCGGGCCTGCAATTTCTTCAGTGCTCGGAACAATAGTACTTCTCTATCAAGCCCTTTTCCTTGCACATGGAGGGATCACAACTCTGGGAGCCAATATCTTTTCCATGGGAATAGCGGGTCCTGTGGTAGCTTATGTTGTTTACAAGACAGGTATGAAAGCTAAAATCAATTTTTATTTTGTAGTTTTCCTTGCTACGGCCTTAGGAGACTGGGCTACTTATGCAGTAACTTCTACACAGCTTGCTCTTGCCTATCCTGAAGGAGGGGTTCTCACCTTAGCAGGATTCCTGGCATCCTTAAAGGTATTTGGGGCCATCTTTGCAGCTACCCAGTTGCCCCTTGCAGTTATTGAAGGGGCTATCAGTGCTCTTCTCTTTAAGTATGTAGTTAATGTCAAGAGCGATATTCTTGTAGAGATGAAAGTCCTTGAAGCCGCAGTCGTGAGAAAATTAAGAGGGAGTTCGGCATGAGTAAAAAACTGGAAGTTATTGTAATTGCAGTTCTTCTAATCTTTGGCCTTCAGTTTATTTACATGTCCTATAATAGTGATGCAGAGTTTCAGGGAGCTGATGGACAGGCAGAAGGGGCAATTAAGGAAATAACTGGGGAAACTTATGAGCCAGTTTCAAAACCATTATGGGAGCCTCCAAGTGGAGAAATTGAGAGTCTGCTCTTTGGGCTTCAGGCTGCTATAGGAGCAGGTGTGCTTGGGTATTTCCTTGGATATTACAGGGCAAAAAAAAGATATGAAAACGAACATGCGTATAAAGAGCAAAACAAATTTGAAAGGGACAGCCAATCCTCATAACTTTTCTTTTTTAAATTTCTTTTGTGTTATTCTGTAATTAGTTTGTTTATTATTTAATTTATTATTCACTTTATTTGCGCCTGAGCTGGAATTAACTTAATTAGAAGATGTTTGATTATGTTTAATTTTTCTCTTGGCAGGAAAGTTTTTATCTTTTGGCTTTTATTTTTAGCCCTTAATTTTCTCTTTCATAGATTTATCTGCGGGTTTCCATGACTAATATTCTAGATGATTACGCTCTTATGAGCCCCCTTAGATACCGGAATAACTGGCTAAAGCTGGCAATAGTCTTTTTCGGGCTACTTGTAGGAGTATCTTCCACATCTCCTGTTACACCTCTTTTTATAGCTCTGTGCATGAGTTTTGCAACAGTTGTTCTAGGAAAGACCCCACTTAAATTATACCTTAAACTTCTGCTTGTGCCTGCAAGCTTTGCAATTACAGGCGTAGCTGTGATTGCTTTTTTCTCAGGAACAGGAGAGCCGGTGTTTTCTTTTGAGTTTTTGGGCTATCAGTTCGCAATAGAAGCAGACGGGCTTGAACTTGCCCTCCTTGTCCTCTCCAGGTCTTTAAGCGGAATGTGCTGCCTTTATTTTTTAGCCCTTACAACACCCATGATCGAACTCTTTGCGATACTCAAAGCCTCCAGGCTTCCTGAGTCCCTTATAGAGCTTTCAATGCTGATCTACAGGTACATTTTTGTCTTTCTGGAAATGGCCCTTTCCATAAAATATGCTCAAACGGTAAGGTTAGGCTACTCCAGCTTCAGAAGGTCTATAAATTCCATGGGAATGCTTGCAAGCACGCTCTTTATCCGATCCTGGGAACAGGGAGATAAACTCTTTCTTGCAATGAATTCCAGGTGTTATGACGGCAAAATGACGCTTTTTGAGGCACACAGGCCTGTAAAACCTGCAGAATTGATTTTAACTTTAGCTTATTTCCTTTCGACACTTGCACTTTTTTATTTCACAAAAAACATATCAATAATTTGAACATCATTTGAGGTAGTGAATTATGATCATTCTTGAGACCAGAGGCCTGAAATACACCTATCCTGACGGAACTGCAGCAGTTCAGGACCTGAATATTGAAATCAAAAAAGGGAAAAAAGTAGCCTTTGTAGGCCAGAACGGCTCAGGGAAATCAACTCTCTTCCTCCTGCTCAATGGCACCCTGAAACCAGATGAAGGCGAGATCCTTTTTCATGGGGTCCCCTTTAAATACGATTCAAAGTCCCTCCGGGAAATCCGGAAGTCCGTAGGCATAGTTTTTCAGAATTCAGATGACCAGATCTTTGCTCCTACTGTGTACCAGGATGTAGCTTTCGGGCCTGCAAATCTGGGGTATTCTAAGGAAAGGATTGATGCCTGTGTGCAGCATGCCCTTGAACACGTAGGCCTTTCTCGCCTGAAAGATAGACCTCCACATCATCTCAGCGGGGGACAGAAAAAAAGGGTCGCTATTGCTGGGGTTATGGCAATGGAGCCCGAAGTAATAATTCTTGACGAGCCTCTTTCCAACCTTGACCCTGTTGGGGCGGATGAAATAGTAGATCTACTTAACGAATTCAACCACTTTGGAAACACTATAATCATTTCTACCCATGATGTAGATCTGGCATACCGCTGGTCTGATTATGTATTTTTAATGTCAAACAGCAAACTTATAGGCCAGGGCACCCCTGCCGAAGTTTTCAGGAATCAGGAGCTTCTTAAAAAAGCAGGACTACGCCAGCCTACAACCCTTGAGATTTACCACGAAATTGAAAGACGCGGGCTTGCCTATGGCAGAAATTCCCCAAAGACCATACCTGAACTTGTAAATACTCTAAAACCTCTGGATTTAATGTGGGTTGAAGTTCCTCCCAGAGTTAAAGAGGGAGACAGCCTGAATCTTGGAGTTATGTATGGGGAATATGCAACCCAGTCTCCTTACGAGGCTATTAACGCTACAGTTTTGCATATTCATCCTGATGGAAGAGCGATTGTCGAATTAAAGCGGAAAGGGATTAAAGCCGGGGGAGTGCTGCTCTATGATACTGAGAACTATTCTCTTCCCGAGATTAACCAGATCATAAAAGAAGGGGAAATCGTTTTCGTTGGTGCAATGGGCAAGAAAAGTAAAACCCTTGCAGAGCAGGATGGAATCCATCTGGATGTCACCTCAGGCGTGATAGATAAATCTATTTTAATGGCCCTGTGCGGCAAACGCTGCATAATTCTTACAGAAGGAGGTATGGTTGACCATGCTTTCAAAAGAATCCGAGAATATGTGGAAAAAAGCGGCATAGAATTTACAGTTGGAGTAATTAACAGGGAAAATGGTTATAGTAGTTGTAAATGGCTTGAAGAGCCTGGCAAAAATTCTGAACAGTTCCAGACTTGATTATTTTAGAAACAGCTTTCTTATTTTTTATTAATTTATTTTATCTTTATTGTGTTTTCTTTTAAATTTGTTTTTTATTTTTAAATTAAATTTTTTTTAGTTTATATTTTACTTTCTACGATAGCTGATTAAGAATAAATTCATAACACTTAAGCTCCAAGTTGCTTGTAGGGCAAATTCTCTAATAGCTTAACAAGCTTGAAAAAAGAATGATAAATTTTCAGTTACCAGGTTGGGGTGAGGGTATTTTCTAACCTGTGCTTTATCTAAGTTGGGGGTTAAAATATGCATGAGTATAATAGCAAATTACCATACAATAGTAAATTGCGTGGTGTGTCCAAAGTGCTGGTACTAATAGGTGCTTTGAATTGGGGTTTTGTAGGATTACTGGACTTTAACCTTGTATCAACTCTATTTGGGAAAAAATCGATTATTTCAAAGCTAGTCTATACTCTAGTAGGACTTGCCGGAGTTTATTTGATTCTTACAGCAAAAGCTCATCACAAAATGGCTAAATTAACTTGCTGGCGATAACGCTGGTGTAAAAACAGATCTGAAACAGATCTGAGCTACAGTTTAGTAAAGTAAACAAGATTATTGAATTATTCAAATAAATACTAGAAAAATATTTTTATAAAACATATCAAGAATTTTTAAGTTATTATCTCCAGATGGGCATATTTCTGCTCATTTGGGGTAAAAATAAGATTTTTCAAAGAACTATAAAACAAGTGTGGGAAGTTTTATTTTTTATTTATTAGATCCATTTAGCTAATCAAATCTCGTTATAAACTTCCCTTAACATGAGAGCGTCCTGTTCAAGAACAGGGGTTTCCAGTATAACTTTTCCGCCTATTTTAAATTCTTTAAGGACTTTTATAAGTTCAATATATTTAAAATCCGAGTCTTTCAGGTTTAAATGCTTTTTTTCGCCGCATTCATTGTATTCCACACCAGCAATATGTATATGCATGTTGGAGAGCCCTTCTTTCCCAAGATGTTTTTCTACATTTGAGAGAATCTGGACGAATTCCGGATAGGAATTCTCTTTTCCCTCCCTGGCATGCAGGTGGCAGAAATCAATACAGGGCATGACTCCTTCGATTTCTTCGCTCAGGCTGAGCACCTCCTCGAGGGTGCCGAACTGTGTCTTTTTTCCCATGGTCTCGGGACGCAGAACAGCAGGAATATTTTCTTCTTTAAGCCTGCATGTAAATTCGGAAAGGGCTTTTGAGACTTGCTGGTAAGTAGCCTGCTTATCGCTCTGCTGATAAAATGCAGCATGGAAAACGATAGAATCTGCTCCACAGAGAGAGCCTATCCTTGCAGCCTGATAAATCCTTTCTATACTCGCTTTGATTTTTTCCGTATCATAAGAATTCAGGTTTATGTAATAAGGGGCATGAACACTGAGCGCTATGTTTTCTTTTTTTGCAGCTTCACAAACGTTTGCTGCCCCTTTTTCCCCCATACGTACTCCCTGGACAAATTCCAGTTCCATGCAGTCCAAAGTGAGTTCTTTTATTCTTTCGATACCTGAAATACTGGTTTTGCCTTTAGTAGTTCTCGGAATTCCACCGGTTCCGAAAAGTAGTTTTTGCGGGCACATTTATAAAAATCCTTTTTTAAATATTTTTTTCAAAAGTCTGCCTTGAAAAAAGCAATACGCGGTTTAGTTTTATTTATTTTCAGGTTTTTGTTTAAGTTTTTAAGATTATTTTATTTATCTCTTAACTTCCCTTTAGCTTTTATCTGTCTTTTTTAGAAGATTCCAACATAATCTTTCAATTGCTTTGCTCTTTCAGGCGAGATTTTTCCCGTGACCACTTCCACAAGCTCGTAAAGATCCTCGTCCAGAGACTCCACATCTTCTTTTCCCTCAAGGGCAAGTCCAACAAGATAATCAAGTTCTTCAGAGCTTAGTCTTTCCAGTCTCTGCCTGAAGTCTTCAGCAGATTCAGCAAATTTATGAGAAACCGGACGAAGTATAAAAGGAAAATGATGTCCTGCTTCTTTTGAAATAAGGCTCCCTCTGGCTTCAGGAACAAGTTTATTAAAAATCTCAATATCTTTATCTGTAAATTCTCTGGGCATAATATCACTTCGTACTGCTACTTTTATGCTTTTATTCCAATATAAATTGATTTATATTTGTTTAAAAATGTAATAAGTTTAAACATAACTTGAGATTCTTGTTACTAATTATGAAGTTTAAAGTTCCACTGACTATTCTTTAAATTGTACAACATAATTTTATTATAAAACTGCATTAAATCTATTGTATATACTAAACGTCACCAGAAACCTGTCTGAGAAATATTGTTCTCAGCATTAATTTTCAGACCAGGATTTCAGGCGGCCGTGCCTGTCAATTTCTCCTTCTGCAATCCTTGTCGAAGATATAGGGATCCCATCATCGGCCATCACATACTCAACATATACTATTTCCAGAGGTTTTTTTCCTCTCTTTTCCCTGACACGGTTGATTTTAAGCGCAACAGGAAAGGTCTCGGGAGAGACAACAATATAATCAAAATCCTCTTCCACAGTCGGGCCGCAGGGATCATTCAGCTTTGTGATTTCATATTTTTCTTCCGGATAGCCCATTCTCTCTATGCATTGAAACAGTTTATTTCTCCGATTTTCATAATTATCGACACTGTGAGCTTTGGATAGCATCTCATCCGAGGTAAGGCCTATGTAGACTTTACCGGTCTGTGCTAGTTCAAATGCTTTTTCAATTAGTTTGGCGTGCCCGTCATGAAAATACTGAAAGGTCCCGCCAACTGCGACCTTTGGCATGATGGGTGATATTCTACCAAGTAAAAAGAAGTTTTGGTTTTCTTCGGGCTTCTAAAGATTTTTTCTCTCTTTTTTTGTTCTTTTCTCTTTTCTTCCTTACTTCTTTTTATTTTCTTCAACTGCCTTCATTTTCCTTTTCTTTTATATGTTTAAGGGCCAAAAAAGACCCTTTATTTTCCTTTATTTTACAAGGTTCTGGACTATTATTCCTGCGTTTATATAATATTATGAATACTTTCACCCCGCCTCCTCTACCTATATATACGTGTAAAACCATAGTAGAGCCACTGTCATGCACCTTATACAAACATGTGCATCTTAGGAGAATTTTGTAATGAGTGATATAGCACTTGAAGACCTGCCAGGAGTTGGCCCTGCAACTGCAGAAAAACTCAAGGAAGCCGGATTTAACACCATTGAAGCAGTAGCTGTAGCCTCTCCTTCTGAACTTGCAAATACAGCCGAAATCGGAGAATCGACTGCTGCAAAAATCATTAATGCTGCAAGACAAGCTGCTGATATTGGGGGCTTTGAAACCGGAGATGTTGTGCTTGAAAGGCGGAAATTTGTAGGCAAGCTGACAACCGGTAGTACGGAATTTGATGAAATGATGGGTGGGGGCATAGAAACCCAGGCTATTACCGAACTTTATGGAGAGTTCGGATCCGGAAAGACCCAGCTCGCACACCAGCTTGCAGTAAATGTCCAGATGGACAGGGAACACGGAGGCCTTGGCGGCTCTGTTATTATAATTGACACTGAAAACACTTTTAGGCCTGAAAGGATTGCCCAGATGGTAAAAGGGCTTTCCGATAAATATGGAATGGAACTTGATCCTGAAGAGTTCCTTCAGAACATCCATGTAGCCAGAGCATACAATTCCAACCACCAGATATTGCTTGTGGATTCTGCAACCGATCTTGCAAATGAGCTCCAAGAAATGGGAAAACCTGTCAAGCTCTTAATCGTTGACTCCCTTATGGCTCACTTCAGGGCTGAATATGTGGGAAGAGGAACCCTTGCAGACAGACAGCAGAAACTTAACAAACATATGCACGGCCTGCTTCGTTTCGGAGACCTTTTCAACGCCTGTGTGGTTGTCACAAACCAGGTTATGGCAAAACCCGATGCCTTCTTTGGAGACCCGACAAGGCCTGTTGGAGGACACATTGTAGGGCACACAGCAACTTTCAGACTTTACCTGAGAAAATCCAAAGGTGACAAGAGAATAGTCCGTCTCGTGGACTCTCCAAGCCTGCCTGAAGGAGAAGCTGTTATCACAGTAACTACAGCCGGACTCGGGGACCAATAAACCCGAAAAGGATCAGCCGAAGAGAATTAAGCGGTAGATCTCAATTAATGTAGAATAAGAGTTTTATTTCATCACGCCTCGTAGATACTGCGAGGCGGCAATTTCCTTATTTTTCTTGATTTTTCTTGAAGGTTCGGGATTTCACAATTTTCTAAGAGTATTTGACCCATGTACTAAAAAAGTTTTTTAAATATTCTAAAATTTAATCTATTTCTAAACCGACATAAAAAATGCGTGAATGCATAAGAACATGGAAAGACACAAAAAACCAGATTAAAAACAGATTAAAAAGAGATTAATTTTTAGATTTTCTAACCTGCATATATGTATTTTTATTAATTTTGATCCTCAAATATCTTGCTTCTGATATCTTTTTCTAATCTTTCAACCATATTTTTATTTTACTTATGTTTTAGTTTATCTGTCTTTTATCGATTCTTATCTTCCAGTTTATCTATCTTTTACCAATTCTCTTCCAGATGTTTGTAGAATTTAAGTATAAACTACCAAAACTCATTCTAAACTCCACTAAAAAACTCTAATCAATTTTTATTCATTTTTATTCCCTTTTATACAAGCTTTAAGGAACTAAATGTCCCGAAAGAAACTTATTTAATTATAAATAATATTTGGAGAGTATCGGAAGTATAATTGTAATATACTCATATAATTTTATTGTAAGTCTTTTTCCCGTTTTCCAGTTATTTAATTCGCTATTTACTCACACATTATTCAGCAAATATTAACTACATATATTATTTAATAGGGTTTTATTCAATATTGCAGCAGGTACAAAAATGGAGACCTTATCACATCCCGAAAACATACCCGGGCTTTCCGAAGCATATGCCGCTGAAATTCTTAAAAAAGACGGCTATAACGAATTACCTTCTCAGAAAAAACAAAGTATTTTTTCAATTTTGCTGAACGTGTTTAAAGAGCCTATGCTGTTGCTTCTTTTAGTTGCTGGCCTGATTTATCTCGTCCTTGGAGAGACGAGAGATGCTCTGATTCTATTAATGTTCGTGTTTGTTGTTGTGGGTATAACATTTAATCAGGAGAGGAAAACGGAAAGAGCATTGGATGCTTTGAAAAATTTGTCCAGCCCGCGAGCACTTGTGATAAGAGAAGGCGAACAGAAAAGAATTCCGGGCCGTGAGGTTGTTAATGGGGACATTCTCATTCTAAGAGAAGGGGACCGAGTTCCTGCAGATGGGATTGTACTTTTTTCTACCAACCTTCTGGTAGATGAATCTCTCCTTACAGGTGAATCCCTGGCAGTAAGGAAATCAGCATGTAGCGGCTCACCTCAGTCTGTTGAATTTGCACAGTCAGGTGGGGACGATTCGCCTTTTGTGTATTCCGGGACCCTTGTTATCCAGGGAACAGGAATGGCACAGGTAACGGCAACAGGCACCCGTACCGAACTTGGCAAGATAGGAAAGGCGCTTGAGGATATCTATGAAGAAGATTCTTTACTTCAAAAAGAAACAGGCCTGATTGTAAAGAATTTTGCTATTGGCGGAGGTTTCCTGTGTATTTTAATAGTAATTATTTACGGGTTAACCAGAGAAGACTGGCTGCACGGTTTACTTGCTGGCCTGAGTCTGAGTATGGCTCTCCTGCCTGAAGAGTTTTCAGTCGTTTTGCTTGTGTTCCTCAGTATGGGAGCCTGGCGGATGTCCAAAAGAAATGTGCTTGTGCGCCGTATGCCTGCTGTTGAAACCCTGGGTTCTTCGACAGTACTCTGTGTGGACAAAACCGGGACGCTGACCCAGAACAAAATGATCTTAAATTCGGTCTATGCAGGAAATGAATATTGTGAGATCGATAAAACCGAGTACTTGTCTTCCAACTTTCACGAATTGCTTGAATTCGGATACCTGGCAAGCCAGCAGGATCCTTTTGATCCTTTGGAAAAAGAGATTAAAAAGAGCACCGAAAAATTTCTTCCTGATCACCACGAAATCCACAGGGAGTGGAAACTTGTCCGGGAATATCCTCTTTCTAAAAACTTGCTTTCAATTTCAAATGTATGGAAATTCAACAATAGTAAATCTATCAATACCGGATCTAACGTTAATGATAAGATTTCGGGTAATGAAAAATCAGATGTTAATAAATTCAATGATACGCGAAAATATGTGATTGCTGCAAAAGGAGCTCCTGAAGCTATTATTGATTTATGCCATCTTGATGAAACCCAAAAAGCCGAATTACTGCTCCAGGTGCAGCAAATGGCGGGAAAAGGGCTAAGGCTTCTCGGAGTTGCCAAGGCGAATTTTCAGGATGACCTTTTGCCTGAAAAACAGCATGATTTTGAATTTGAGTTTGTAGGCCTGCTCGGTTTTGTTGATCCGGTCAGACCAGGGGTTGCTGAGGCCGTAAAAGAATGCTATAATGCAGGGATAAAGGTAATTATGATTACCGGAGACTATCCGGGTACAGCCCAGCATATTGCAAAACAAATAGGCCTCAGAAATTCGGATAACTATATTACAGGCCCAGAGCTTTCAAAAATGGGTGAAGCCGAACTTGCTGAGGAAATTAAGAATACAAATATCTTTGCTCGTGTTGTCCCTGAACAAAAATTAGTCGTTGTAAATGCCCTAAAAAGAAATGGCGAAATTGTTGCAATGACAGGAGATGGGGTAAATGATGCCCCTGCGCTAAAATCCGCTCACATAGGGATTGCAATGGGAGAAAGAGGGACTGATGTTGCCCGCGAGTCCGCATCCATTGTGCTTCTGAACGATGATTTCTTTTCCATAGTTGCAGCCGTAAGGCTTGGAAGAAGAATTTTTGATAACCTTAAGAAAGCAATTAATTACATTTTTTCAGTCCATATTCCTATAGCAGGGCTTGCAGTCTTTCCTATCCTGTTCAATTTGCCTCTGATCCTTTTGCCTGCGCATATAGCCTTCCTGGAGCTAATAATTGATCCTGCCTGTTCTACGGTTTTTGAGGCTGAACCTGAAGAAAAAAATATTATGAATAAGCCGCCTCGGAATTTACAGGAAAGAATGTTCGGAATTAAAAGTTTGACTTTGAGCCTGGTGCAGGGCTTAAGTATGCTTGTCGGAGTAACTGCTATTTACATTTATGCACTGGACACAGGCAAAGGGACAATAGAAGCCAGGACACTGACATTTGCAACCCTTGTTATTGCCAACCTTACTTTAATTGCAGCTAACCTCTCCTGGTCTCAAAGTATGCTTAAAACTCTGAAATCGGAAAATAAGGCTTTAAGATATGTGCTTGTAGGAGCATTATCAGGCCTTTTCCTGGTTTTGTATGTTCCGGCTTTGAGGGAAATTTTCCGTTTCTCGGTGCTGCATTTTAATGACCTGCTGATCGTATTTTTTGTAGGAACTTTAAGCATTGCCTGGCTCAGGCTGCTTAAAAATAAAATACATAATAGTCTTTGATCAAGGACTGCTTATTTCGTGTTAACAATACTTATTTAAGATATATATCTCTTATTTAAAATATAATATCTTATTTAGAATATACTATTTTATAACGTAACAACAGGATTAATTAATAACGAGCCTATCCCAAAACTCTAAATTGAGCTATTTAATCTCGAATTTGAAATGATTAATCGATTTTCTGATAAGGAAAATAATTCTGAGATTCCTAACTTATTTGCAGAAAACTGGGTTTTGGGA
>JBNAKO010000104.1:0-15791 GCA_049706495.1 Methanosarcina sp.
GAAAGCATTTCATAGGCTTTTTGCAGAGCAAGGTCGTATCCTTCTATAATTGTTGTTGGGTGAACTCCTGCTCTTATAAGTTTGATTGCGTTTTTAAGAAGGCTGCATGCCAAAAGGACAGCCGTTTTAGTGCCGTCTCCGCACACTTTATCCATGGATTCGGCAAGCTTTTTGAGCGTGGTAACTATTGGGTGAAGGACATCCATTTCCTTCAAAATTACTTTTCCGTCGCTTGTAACAAAAATATCCCCTACAGGATTTACAATAATCTTGTTCATGCCTTTTGGCCCAAAAGAGGATCCAAGCAGTTCATCGATTTCTGAGGCTGCCCTTTCCAGCTGGTCAATAAGCCCTTCGTCCTTTACAGGCTCATCAATTAGAATTTTATCTCGAATAGTCCGGGCTATTTTTGCCATTTCATCCCGGGCTTCAAGACCCGAGTTTGAATCTAATCCCGGGTTTAAAATTGAATTTGAGTTTAAACTAGGATTTGAATATGCATTCAAATTTAAATCTGAATTTGAATTAAAACCCGGATGTCCATTATTCATACTGCCTGGGATGCTCAATTCGCTTGCCATGTTTTTCTCCAGATTATTGTGATTATAACTTATGCCTGGATTCATCGATTATTTGTTTAAAGGGAATATTGAATTTTGAGGTTTTATGTAGGTTACAATTTTTCAGAGAGTTTTGAGGACTTTTATAATTACTTTAATTTTTGAGATCATTTTAACATCTTTTAGTTGTATTGGAAATTTATACTGGAGATTTTAGAATCCTTGAGTTTCAAAGTATTTTGCAGCGCAATCGGGATAGATATCAGAATATTTCATAGTAATATTCTGTTTTGCAGGAAATTCAACAGGGGTTGAAAATGTATACTCTGTCCATACAGGATTTGAATCTAATTTGTAACTCAAAAGATTACTTTTCATTATCGAATAATTGAAGTATGATTTTCCGGAAGAATGGGTAAATTCTGATCTGCAGCTTAAAGAACAAGATGCAGGAACCAGGTGCTCTTTCTTTCCTTCAGATGAACATCTTTTCTGGCACTTCATCCAATTCGACCTCTTTTCCAGATAATTAAGAATTTTCTCTACCAGGTCTTTATTTTTCCCTATTATTCCAGGTTCTTTGTTTTCTTAAACACAGACCGACCTTTTTCCAAGTGCAAAAATAATAAATTAAGGACAGGCTAGAAGCCCATCCTTTTATGCACAAGTGAGAACTTATCTGGTTTATAAAATTCAGTCTAACTTTTTTATCTGTGGCTTTATCCCATGATCTTCTTGTAGATCTCAGGGCCTTTCTGCGCGACTGTGTAAGTCTGAGCGGTAATTGCGTCACAGGGGGCTCCTGGTGGGACTTCGCAACCTGTTGCGATTGCATACTTGGACTGCATTCCGTTCTCTTTGAGAGTGTTAAGCACGCTTTCCTGCAGGGCAACAGTGTCTGCTCTCATCTTTTCGAGGCCTTCTGGGCTGTTGTCAAGGAAGACTATTGGGCTGACTTCTCCGGCAAACATGGTGTTTTTGCCGTATTTGTTAATCAGGTACTTGTGGTCTTTTGAACCCTTGTTGACTTCATCCGGATAGAAGGTGTAGCTGTAGTATTTTGTGTCCCATTTGTTAATGAGGTCCCAGTGAGGAGCGTCAGAACAGTTGTGAATTACTGTTGGTTTGTTGTATTGCTTATAGAGAGGGGCAATTCTGTTCTGCATAATCTGTCCTTCGGACTTCATGTACTCGTCAGCGCTGAGGATGACATTGTTAGTCCAGAGAGTGACCATACAGAGGTTGTCTGGCTGAGCTTCCTCAAACATGCCTTTCATAATCTCTTCGACATAGGTTGCAGTCTTGTCAAGAGCCTTAAGAACGACATCCGGGTTGGTCCTGAGGTCAGAAAGAATACGGGTTGCACCCATAATCTGGGTCAGAGCAACCATTGGACCTTCGATAAGAGCTGTCATAGGAGCTCCGAGAGCATGGGCCTTTTCGGTTGCAAGCTTGTTGCCCTGGATGAGGTTATAGGCACGGGTACCTTCCTTAATTTCAGGGACCTCGAGTTTTTCGTAGTCTTCAAGGTGGCCTGTCGCCGCAGGAGTGTCCTCTTCTGGGTATCTGACAATTGCTCCGAAGTCTGCTGCGTCAACACAGAGGTCAGTCAGGCCCACAAAGGTGTCCATATTGAAGTATTTTATACCTGCTTCGACACAGGCTGCATACTTGTCAGCTTTGGTTGAGTAGTCTGCATATGTGCAGGGCACGAACTTTCTGGAAACGCCGCAGGCAAGGGTTGCAATTGGAAGTCTGTCTACTTTTTTGTCCTCAAAAGAAGCGCTGAACCTTTCAGCCTTTGTCATGGTTTCATTGAACTTGGGTACAACTGAATCGAATTCTGCCATGACTTTTTCCGCAGTTACAAGTCCGATGTCGATCTTTTCTCTTGTTCCTTTCTGGGCAAGGGATTCTTTATACTTCATCTTGCTTTCTGCAAGTGCAGAGTCGCTCCAGGCGTTATCTGAAATTCCACTGACAAGAGAAGTAAGGGTCTCAACTGCTGAACTTGCATCGAGCGCAGTTCCATCGGCTCCTATACTTTCTGCAAACTCTCTAGAAACAGGTGCTCCTCCGACCATTACTACAAGGGAATCTCTAATGCCTTCTTCTTGAAGCTGTTCAATAACTGTCTCCATTGCGCCCATTGTGGTTGTCATCAGGGTGCTCATGGAAATAGCCTTTGCTTTCTTTTCCTTAGCAGCCTCAGCAAACTTGTCAAGTGGAACATCACAGCCAAGATCAATCATATTGAAACCTGCTGCAGTCATCATTGTCTTGACAAGGTTTTTGCCTATATCGTGAACGTCTCCTTCAACGGTTCCGATTATTACATTCTGGGGAGCCGCACTTCCATCTACCTTAATATAAGGAGTAAGAATATCCATCCCTGCATACATTGCATCTGCTGCAAGCAAAAGGCTTGGGACAAAAGCTTCTCCTTTTTCGTACATATCACTGATTACTTTCATGCCTTTTGCAAGTCCTTCTACGATTGCCTCGTATGCATCCATGTTTTCATCAAGGACTTTTTGTGCAAATTCTTCTGCGAGTTCGTCGTCACCTTCGACCACAGCATCCGCTAAAGCGTTAAGGATTTCATCTTTTGCCATTAAAAATCTCCTTTTTTGAAAAATCCAGGCAGTCCTTTCTTGACTGCTTTTCAGGATTTTTTCGTTTATTATTATATTTAGACCTTAAACGGGTTCCACGGCCCGTTACAGGTTTTTAAATCCACTCATAAACTCTGATCCACACAATAACCATTCCTGGGGAATATTTTCTCAAACCCTGCAATACAGGTAAAGAGAACTTTTCCAGGTTCTCCTAAGATAATTATTTTACTGCAATGGTTATTATTCAAACATTTCTTCTATAATATATAGCTTAAACGACATTGTTTTTCTCTCGAGGTACTAAATTTTCTAGCCTCAAAAAATATTCTGTTCCTTAGATTTCATGCTGGTTTTGAATATCTTTATTCATGGTTTTTGGGATCGTATGGAATTTTATATTTCATTTATTTTTTAAAACAACAGATTTTTTTAAAGGGCGTTATGTCCATAGAGAAGAGAGAAATACTGCATTAGCTTGAAAAACAGAGGGTATTGAATATTTAAGGTCATTGAAAATTTGAGGACATTTTTTCTGAATTCTTCAAAATTAATATCCGGATGATAAGTAGAGATAAACCTGATTATAATTAATATTCTGAGAAATGCATTTTCGAATAAATCTGTAGAATTCGCATAATAATAACAATAATAATGATTTTAATCAAGCTGCAATCTGAAAAAGCTTGTTATTATGGTAATCAGATGTGTAATAAGAAAGAAATATTTTAAAATATATCTGCAGATTTATCGAGAAAAAGTATTCCTCTTCTTTGAAAAATGAACTTATTTTTTGAAAATATTAATATACCTATGACTTTAGTTTTATAATTTTTGTTTTATTGTTTATTATACGAGTTTAAATATTATCTCTTTTATCTGTACTATACCTTGGAAGATTATGTTTAAATAAATCTTCAGTAATAATTATATTAGTCTAATATAATTAAATTCGTTTCAATTTTTAAAAATGAATTTTATCCGTTGCTGTAGCTATCTTCAAGATACTAATTAGCAATCATATCGTACAATATCAGGATACGTTTTCGCGAGTTGTAGCTATCTATACAGAGGCTAAGAGATTATTTCATGGTAATTTGGTTTGCCGAATATTGAAATTTGCCTTTCGAAACAAAACAGATTCAGGGGCAAGTCATTAAGTTACTATATGCCGTCCCTATAATATAACAGGTAAATAGCTGGAAGCTGAAAAATATGAGTTCGCTTGTTGATTTGATTTTTTTCTCTGAAAAAAGAAAAAATCTTCTAGTTCAGTTAGCTAATGGGCCTATGAATATCGATGAGATTAAAGAGACCCTGAATGTAAAGGCATGTGCTGTAATGCCACAAATCAAAAAATTAAAAGATATGGATGTTATAGTTCAGAAAGGTAGCATCTATGAGCTTTCGGATATGGGGGAGGTCATTGTTGAAAAAATGCTTCCTCTTACTGCTCTACTTGATGTTTTTGATGGAAACAAAGATTACTGGTCAAAGCATGATCGGTCCCCAATTCCGGAAGAGCTCATTAAGAAAATGCATATGCTAGGAAAATGCACGCTGGACGAGCCTGACCTTGACCATTTATTCGAGTTTCCGAGACATCTGCGGGAAAAATTGCACAGTTCAAAGACTGTTAAATCCTTTTACTCTTATTTCTGTCCTGATTGCCCTTCTATCCAGGCAGGCTGTGCAGAAAAAAGAGCAGAAACACATCTGGTTCTCGATGAAAAGGTATACAATAGGTTAAAGAACGATTTTGAAGAAGAATGTAGCGTTTTAATTAAAAATAACGTTTCTCTCTATATTTATTCTGGCAAAATAAGACCCTCATCTTTTATGGTAACTGACAATTTTTTCTTACTAAAACTTTTTGGAAAAGATGGAGAGTTTGATCATAGAAAAATAATAAGTTACAACAAAAGCGCTATTGAGTGGGGCAATGAGCTTGCACAGTACTATATAGACAGATCAACTAAGATTAATTGATATATTAGTCTCAAAAACATTGGATAAACAAATCGATTACAAAATTTAATTTTTATCGTATCGGAGCGTAGAGGGCCATAAATGCCCTCTTTAAGAGGGGCAACGAACTATACTATCATCTC
Organism: Methanosarcina sp.; assembly: GCA_049706495.1. GTDB lineage: Archaea > Halobacteriota > Methanosarcinia > Methanosarcinales > Methanosarcinaceae > Methanosarcina. Next base: position 5,287 of record JBNAKO010000104.1, read on the forward strand.
GGCTTGAATTTCATTTATCCTTTATACATTTTTATAAAATAATGCTTCCTGAAATGACGGGTTTAGTAATATTGAACGTGATTCTATAATTAATGGACTTTTATTAAATAGTATAAAGCTCTACAATAACCTGGAGCATGTGGCCAGAAGTGTACTCTCTCATTTGAATAACTACTACATAATCTGTTTTGAAAAACAATCAAAAAAATCAAAAAGAAAGTAACATTTTTGAAATGTGTATATGTTCGATTTTTAACTTGTTTTAATCAGATTCCTGAATGAGAAAATAAATAGGATTTACGCGGTTGAACCGAATAATCAATAGAGTTAAACCTTCAACTGTCTAAACTTCAAGTTTAACTCTATTGATCATGATTTTGAATCTCAAGTGCGTAAGTCCTAATAAATCTGAAATGGTTATTTTCAAGTTATGCTTTTCTAAACCTTATTCTAATTTTATAAAAATACAGTTGCTTATAATTTGCATACCACCAGTTAGTATAAAAAATATTGGCTTATTACATGGAAATATATAGAGCACTAACAATATTTAATATTATAAAAAACATAATGGAGATTCTTTTATGAAAGTAGGCTTAATCAGATGTATGCAAACAGAAGATATGTGTCCAGCTACTGCCTGTTTAAAGGTGATGAGAGAAAAAAAACTAGCTTTTGATGGAATAACAGAGGACATTGAAATTATTGGTATCAATAGTTGTGGTGGCTGCCCGGGTAAAAAAGCTGTAACAAGAGCAGCAGAAATGGTAAAACGAGGATCTGATACAATCGTATTTGCTTCCTGTATATCTAAGGGTACTCCTATAGGTTTTCAATGCCCTTACACGGAGGAAATAAAAGCAGCCATTATTAGGAAGCTTGATGGTACTGTAAAAATTATTGATTATACACATTAATTTTTTATAAAGACGACAAAAATTTGAATAAAATCAAAATTATCAGATCTGTTGAAAAATTAATGAGCTTTAAACATTAGATTTGTTTATAATCAATTTTTATTATAGGATTGATCGTTCTTGGTTCTATATTTTAAGTATTCTAAGTATTATTGGTAAAAAACCCATCTCAATATATTATAATCTCCGAGTTATAATTATATTTTTATTCTGAATGAGTTCGGTAACGTTGTGTTATTTTTATATAACGTTACCGTCTTTAACACAAGCCATATACAGGCAAGCATTATTTTTGACCTAAATAAATTAACCCAAATCTATTCATACAATAAGGTTTTTTAATTTTCTTAGATCTTTATTTTAAATATTTCTTTTCAACATCTGTTTTATTTTTTTTGTTGATGCAGATTGATTACTCTCTGTTCATGATGGTGCTCTTTATCTTCATGTTCATGAGCTTGTCCGGCCCTCTGTACTTTTATTTTTTTCTTTTCAAAAATTTCCTGTACCGAATTGTCGACTATTTCTTTAAGAGCTTCTTTTTTAACATTTGAGACTGCAGAAAGGATTTTAAAGGCAGGTACAGCTCCCTCTTTTGATTTTATTATATCTTCCTGAGGCTTTTCATAGTAAATGGTAACACTTTGTTTTACAGTTTCTAGCCCTGTATCAAGGAAAAGTTTTATGTGGCCTACAAATTGAGGGTTTAATTTAAGCACTTTTGCTTTTATTGCATTCATTACCTGCGTGGTTATTTCTCTCGCACTTTCAGTGCTTATATCTTCATTTTCAACCGAAAATTCTGCTGAATAGTTTCCTACGCCTGAGGCTTCGATTGAATTCTGGGTTTCCTGAGAGGCAATTTCAGGTTTTTCTGCTGGCATGCCTCTTTGAGACTTTCCTTTAATTTCCTCTATTTTGTTTTCCCGGCTTTCTTCAAGCTCTTCTATGTCCGGAAGTACTATCTGCATGAAATTTTTGAAACTTTCTCCAGTATCTTTTCCTGAGAGAAGCACAACCCTGGCTTTCGGATTGAGCTGCTGCACGGATGCTTCAAGGATCGGAAGCCGGATAGGTTCTATCAGATCTATTTTGTTTATCCCGAGGATTTCAGCATCTATAATTTGCCTCATTGCAAATTCTTTTACTTCTTTCATCAAATGCTTGAAACGGCTGCCGTCAATCAGAGTAACAAGAGGAGCGATTTTTACCTGTTCCCCAAGGTTCATAAGTTCGATTTCATCTCTTATCACATGCGGAAAGGCAATACCTGTAGGTTCGATCATAAGAATATCGGGATTATATTCTTTTGCAAGCAAGGTGACTGTTGTTCTTAACCCTACTTTCAGGGAACAGCAGATGCATCCGCTTGTAATTTCCTTGGTATCGAATCCGAATCTTTTGATTACATCTCCATCTATCCCGATTTCTCCTATCTCATTTACAATAATGGCAACTTTTTTTCCTTTTTCTGCTAGGTATTTACCCATGTTGATAATAGTGGTAGTTTTCCCGCTCCCGAGAAAACCCCCCACCACAATAACCTGCACGTTCTCTCCTCCCTTTCCGTCGCCTTTAACCTGAATATCCTGTGCGTTTTTCTGTTTTTATGCAATTCTGTTTTTACAAGTTTCGCTTTTCGATACTAATCTGCTATCCTAAGAACTCTTTATCCTATTATCTTTAACCTTTCACCTTTTTAGAACCCTGCAACTGTCAGATTTTCCCATTTGAATCTGTCATCAGGGCATACATGCAGGCAGCGCTGGCAGTTTGCTCCGTCACAAAGGTCGGTCCTTATTTTAACGGCCCCACCTTTGTCCACTCTCAGAGCCCCTGTCGGGCAGACCTTTACACATTTCTGACACTCTTCACAGTCTTCGATATCCATTACAAGGTAAGTCCCTACCCTTTCGAGTACTTCAAGCCCTTCTTCCCCAAGTACAGGGATATCTCGTTCAACCCTTTTGTCGACTTTCAGATCCGAAGAAGGTTCTCCGAGCATAGGAAGGTTTTTCTTTTTCAAAAATTTCTGGAGCATTTTGAAAGCCATACCTTCATTCCAGTACGCAAGTTCAAGCAGGTAAGCCTCCTTAAAAGCATCCGAGGTTGCAAACATTACATGGGTGCCCACAATTTTCTTTGCAATTGCCTGCAATTCCCAGAGCCTGTCTTCGGAAAGCAAAATTTCCCTGGCAACTATAAGTGAGGTATTTCCTATTTGAGAGACATAACTTGCATTATAAGGAATCATTCCTACCTGATGGGCCTTCGGAGCGTCCATATATGTTCCTGCAGCCCCTGACATATGGGCAATTTTAAGATCTGTCATTTCTATGCCTGCAGCAGCACACAGAGTTATATGTCCAGCTCTAATTGCTCCTATAGCCCTGCCTGCTTCAATAAGGTCTTTGTTTGTAAATTTAATTCCATCCTGCAGGTAAAGGAATCCTTCAGGGGTCTGGATTTTTGGCAGTACTATTAATTTATTTTTCATACCTGCTTCTATAAGCGCAATAACTCCGGTACCTGTGATGCCTTTTGCAGTGATTTCTCCTTTCTCCACTACTTCTCCTGTTTTCGGATTCACAAGGTCTCCCTTAACCGTTTTAAGATTCTTATCAAGGACATAACAGCGCAAATTTTGTCCTTCGAATTCTACATCGGAGATCGTCCGGGGAGAGGCAATTGATCCATACTCGATTTCCTGGCCTTCAAGAGCTGGGCCTGCAGCGGCTGATCCTGTATAAATAACACCATTAGCCTTCAGGGCCATTTCAGCATTTGTGCCGTAATCCGTTGCGATTGCAATTTCTTCGCTTTCAATCATGCCCGCTTTTACAATCAAAGCAAGGGCATCGGCTCCTACTTCATGTTTAATTGCAGGTGGAACTACAAATTTACAATTTGTTGCTTCTTCAAACCCTACAATCTCAGACATGGGGATTATTCGTGCGTCCCTGTTCTGTTCTTCAATGTGATATTTCTGCTTCTTGCGCTCGCCTGCGTATGCCAGATCTTCAATTGGGATCCCCTGGAAAATAGAAAGCTGGATAGGGTTCCCACAGATTGCAAATCTCTCCATTTCAGCAGGATTTATCCCAAGCTCGGCCAGAATATTCTTTACTGCTGTAACTGCTAGCCCATGAGCTTTGTCAAGTCCGTAATGGATGGCAAAGTCAAGATGGTCCATTACATTTGCCCCGGGTAGAGGGTTCCTGAGGGTTATAACGGTTTTTTTGATCTCTCCGCTCTCAAGATCAATCTTTTGGGCCCTAAAACCACTGGTTCCAAGGTCAATTGCAACTCCTATTCTCATATTTTAACCTCCTCAAAAAAGATTGGATATATTAAAATCTGCTTTAAGTCTTTTCCATATTTAACAAATTTCAATAAGTTTTATAAGTTTTATACTTAATAAGCTATATTTGTGGTTTATGCTTAAAGATTTGCCTGGACCTGCGGCTCTCAATATTATCTTCTATAAAAAATTTTATAATCCTCTTTAAGCTGGTTTCGGATTGAATAAAAACAAAAAGGCAAAAATTCCAGAGCCAGGAAATTTGGGTTCTGGAATTTTTCCCCAAAAATTAAAGAAATAATTTTATTTTTTTAAGCGTAGAATTCGTCTCTTGCTGCGACCATGGCTTTAATGTTCTCGAGTGGGGTCATTGGAGCAATCCCACAGCCGGGGGCAAGTACATCGACGCCTTCTTCAAGAGCCTGTTTTGCTTCGGCTTTTATCTTTTCAACAGGGCCGGGCAGAAGGGTGAAAGGACTGGAAATGTTTCCTACGAACCTGGCTCTGTCTCCAATAATTTCCTTTGCCTTCTTTGGGCTGCCAACTTTTTCCTCCACGCTAAGCCCTTCAAAGCCGCAGTCTGCCATGTAGTTGAGAATTGGGTTTACATTTCCGCAGACGTGAAGAATTGTAACTGAGTTTACGCTGGAAGAGAATTTCTGAAGCCTTGACATAAGGTACTGCTTGAAGGAATCAGGGCTCATAAGGTCAGGAGAGGCAACAGGGTCTGCAACGGAGATGATGTCTGCACCTGCTTCTACCATTGCATTTGCGTATTTAATTGCAGCTTCGGTAGCAAGGTCAAGGGCCTGTTCGAAAAGGTCGATTTTTTTAATGGACCATTTCATAAAGGACTTTACACTTACAAGGTCAGAAGCAATTGTAATTGGGCCTTCCATACCTCCGATAATCGGGACATCCGGACCTACCTTTTCTCTGATGATCTTAATAGCTTCAAGCACTGCTGGAATTCTGCCTCTCTGAAGAAGGTCTTCTGGGATTGCTGCGCCTTCGAGGTCTTTTGGATACGGGTGACCGGTAACAGAGGGCTGTCTGTTTTTAGTACCCATGTTGATTTCACAGCCCATGGCTTCAACAAGGACAGTCAGACAGTAAGGAACTCTTACAGCTTCAAGTCCGCTGAGCTCGTGGTTTGCAATTGCGAGCTTTGCCATCAGTTCAGGGTCTGTGTGAGATTCAGGCCAGGGAGCTCCAACTTCATCCATAAGTTCAACTATTCCAGTCTGGGTTACGGAACAAACAGGCACCTTGTCAACAGGTTTGCCTTCAAGAGCAGCTAAAAGTCTTGTTTTTAAGGTAAATTCGCTCATATAGGTCATACCTTTTAATTTTATCCTTTTACATTTATTTTTATTACAATTTTATTGTCTACTTGACAATATTATATAGACCTTTTCAATCCAAAATGTTTCAAACTCAGGATTGGAGTATCCAGAGTTCCAGATTATAATTAAAAAATTGCAGGCTGGGCCTGAGGGAAACTCGAAATTTATCAAATCATCCTTTTCGCATCATCTGGACTAAACGAGAAAATGAAACAAAAATAATTCTCAAGCCCTTCCGATTGCGCTGGAGTACGGGTAATTTTTTTAGTTAACAACTTATAAAAAGTATTTGTTGGCAATTTTTTTCTGTCCTGATTTTGATAAATAGGGTCATAAATTTTGATCTGATTGTTTTTATATTTCTTTTCCGCATAATTTTGTCCAAATCTTTATACCTGGGTTTTGTTTTAATTTTTTTCGGGCTCTATTGTTTTCTATTTTGCAAATCCTTTAGTTTTATCTTTTTTTTCATTCTAAAAAATTCCAATCCCGGGTCAAGCTTCTTATTCTCAACTTACATTGAATTATAGGGGGTCTGATGAAGCGGAACCTGGTAACGGAAAAACCCGATGGAAACAAAAGGAAAATCTGTTCTCCTCAAGGAGACGAAAATAGTATTTCTCTTCCAGAATTCCTTCAAAGAATAGGGGTTAATGAAAATGGACTAAGCGAAGAGGAAGCGGCTCGGCGCCTCCAGGAGTGCGGGGCGAATATTCTTGAGGAAACAGGAAAGGAGAGTATATTTAAACAGTACATTCGGCAGTTTAGGAATTTTTTCTCGATTCTCCTTGTAATAGGGGCTCTTTTGGCATTCCTTGGAGAGTATCTTGACCCCGGAGCAGGGAATCTTTATATAGGAATTGCTCTTGCCGGGGTCGTAGTCCTTAACGGGACTTTTACATTCGTGCAGGAGTATCAGGCTGCAAAAACGATGGAGAGTTTCAGGCAGCTCCTTCCGCCGCGCGCAAGGGTTTTAAGGGAAGGAAAAACACAGGATATTCTGGCTTCGGAACTTGTTGTAGGCGACATTATCCTGCTTGAAGAGGGGGATAAAGTCCCGGCAGACGGGCGTTTAATTGAAACTAATGCCCTCAAAGTCGATAACTCTGCAATTACAGGGGAGTCCGAGCCTCAGTTGCGTTCTCTTGAATGCACGCACTCAAATATCCTTGAATGCAGGAATATGGTTTTTTCAGGGACTCTGGTGCAGAGCGGGAACGGAAAAGCTGTTGTTTTCGGAACTGGCCATGATACTCAGATTGGCAATCTTGCAGCCCTTACAGGCCAGATCACAGGTGTTGATACTCCAATCCGGAGAGAGCTTAATCATTTTATAAAAATCATCTCTACAATTGCAATTTCTCTGGGAATAACTTTTTTTATACTTGCTTTTGTCCTTCAGGACATTTTTCTAGCAAGTCTTATTTTTGCAATAGGAATTATTGTTGCCAATGTCCCTGAAGGGCTTTTGCCTACAGTCACCCTTGCTCTCAGCCTTGCCTCGAGAAGAATGGCTACCCGTAACGCTCTTATAAAGCAGCTTGAATCCGTGGAAACTCTGGGTTCTACCACAGTTATCTGTACAGACAAAACCGGCACCCTAACTCAAAACAGGATGTCGGTAAGTTCTCTTATTGCAGGTTTTGAAAACCTTGTGCCTGAAAGACCTTTTATTTCAGATAATAAACAGAGTGATATTGCACAGCCTGAAATGGGACATATAGGGAGAGCTTTCCCAGGAAAAGTCCAGGTTCCTGAAAGGAAAAAAGGAGCTGTAATAGAAAACCCGGTATGGAACCCCGAAAAAGTTCCTTCAGTACTGGTCAGGGTTGCATGTCTCTGCAACAATGCAAAAGTGTCAGATTCCGCTCCGGGATATACAGGGGACCCAACTGAAGGAGCACTGCTTGTTTTTGCAAATAGCCTTGAAAATTTAAAAGAGCTCCAGGACAAATACCCTCGGCTCGAGGAGTTTCCTTTTGATTCTCTTACCAGGCGAATGGAAGTTATCTGCCAGACGCCTGAGGGAAAGCTTGAAGCCTACTTGAAAGGAGCCCCTGAAGTTGTTGTAAATATGTGCAGTTCAGTTCTGGATCAGGGTGAAATTCGACAGCTCACAGAAACTGAAAGACAACGACTTCTGGATAAGGACCTGGAGCTTGCAGGAAAAGGGGAAAGAGTGATTGCTCTTGCATACAGGCCGGTAGAAGAACTGAAAGAGTATACCGGAGATTTCATTTTCCTCGGGTTTATAGGCATTGCAGACCCTCCGCGCCCGGAAGCCAGAGAAGCTATCGTAAGATGCCATGCTGCCGGAATTAAGGTTGTTATGATAACAGGCGATCATCCCGTAACTGCAGAATCAATAGCAAAGGATGTAGGCCTTGCAAACTCAGGTGGCCTTGAAATTATTACGGGAGACGAACTTAAAACACTCTCACGCGCTGAGCTTTCTTCCAGATTAAAAAACCAGAGTATAGTTTTTGCCCGCACTTCTCCTGTCCAGAAATTGAAAATAGTACAGCTTTTTCAGGCCGAAGGGGAGATTGTAACAATGACAGGGGATGGAGTAAACGATGCTCCTGCAATTAAAAATGCCGATATGGGAGTTGCCATGGGCAGCGGCACAGATGTAGCCCGCGAAGCTGCTGATATGGTGCTTCTTGATGATAATTTTGCTACAATTGTCAATGCAGTAGAAGAAGGAAGAACTGTTTTCGATAATATAAAAAAGTTTATTGTATACATTCTTGCCAGTAATATTCCTGAAATTTTACCTTTTATAGCCTTTGTTCTCTTTGCCCTTCCTCTTCCTATGCCTGTCCAGTTAATCCTGGCAATCGATCTGGGTACGGATATGCTGCCTGCTATTGCTCTGGGGGTAGAAAAAGCCGAAGGAGATATTATGAAAAGACCTCCAAGGCTAAAGCAGGAAAAACTCTTAACCCCCCAGGTACTGCTTACAGCTTATGGGATAAAAGGCCCAATAGAAGCCCTTGGAGGCTTCGTCTGCTATTTTGCAGTCCTTTTTGAAGGAGGCTGGAATTTTGGAGAACAGCTTGCAAATAATAATCCCCTGTATATGCAGGCTATAACCGCTTTCTTTGCGGCAGTGGTTATCTGCCAGATAGCTAATGTTTTTACCTCACGAACCCGGTTCCAGTCAGTTTTCACAAAGGGGCTGTTCAGTAACCCCATGGTACTTTTAGGAATTGCAAGTGAATTGTTAATCCTCGCCGTAATTATCTGGAACCCTCTTGCTAACCTTATTTTTAATACTGCGCCAATAGACCTCAGGTACATCCTGCTTTCAGTTCCGTTTGCAATTCTCTTGCTTGCAGTAGATGAGTTCAGAAAATATCTTTTGAGAAAAGAAGTAGGCTGGGCTGTGAAGTTTTTCAAATGGTAAACAGGACTTTTAAAAGATAAGTCTGTTACTTTGATCTTCTCAGCGAAATACTAATATATGGATAATCGCGTAAAACTGCACTCAGCGTCTTGGTCTTAGATCTCTCAGGTCTTAAATTAAAAACAGATTCACATTAAGACAAGATCTCATATTAACTCTGATTGGAGCCCTGAATCTTTAAATTACAGTTAAAATTCAAGGCATAAATTATTTGCATATTTCTCAAACGTAGCCAGGAAAGTTTTAAAGCCTGTAAGCGGCTCTAAATATTATATAGATGCTTCAAAAAGCTGTAATATTTTATAAAGATAAAATCATGTACTGTTTATATTTATATTGTGCCGCTAAATAAATATGTTTGTGTATGAGGAAATTATCTATATTGCCTTGCTGACATTTCTGGCAAGTCTTGTCGGTACTTTAGCTGGCTTTGGAATTTCTACAATAATGGTACCAATTGTTTTAATGTTGCTTCCTTTACCCCAAACTTTACTTCTGGTAGGAATTATCCACTGGTTTAATGATATCTGGAAAATGGTATTATTTCGTGGGGGCATAAAATGGAAACTTTTGCTGGCTTTTGGCCTGCCCGGAATTTTTTCCAGCTTTTTAGGCTCTTCCTTATCTTTAAGGGTCCCCGGGGAAATTCTTTCCAGGGCTCTAGGTTTTTTCCTAATTATCTATGTTTCTTTTATCGTTCTAAACCAGAACTTCAAACTTAGTCAGAGACCTCTGATAACAATTTCAAGTGGAAGTCTTACAGGGTTTTTTTGCAGGTATCTTCGGGATAGGCGGGGAAATAAATGCAATAGCTTTAAGTGCATTTAATCTGGAAAAGGCTACATATATTGCAACTGCTGGAGCCATATCTTTTCTAATCGATTCTACAAGAATAGCAATTTATCTTAGGGGAGGCATCTGGCTTGAACCTCAAATTTTATCAGGTTTTTTAATTTTCATACCAATATCTTTTGTTGGGGCAATGATCGGAAAAAAGGGACTTGAAAAAATACCTCAGAAGAAATTTAGAAATTTTGTGGCAGTTTTTATTTTTTTATTAGGGTTAAAATTGATAATTTTCCCGTAAATGAAAAATTCTTTCTTAAACGCTACTTAGATTTACATTTTAACTTATTTTTAAGGTTAAATTTATCTCATAAGGTGAGAAGACCCCTTCCTCAGCACGTTCAGGCTTCGCCTGAATGGGACAGGGAGGGGATTAAATCCGTCAACTTTCCAATCATTAATCGATAGTAAATCTGTTAATCTTAATATAGTTTTAAGATGTCTATAATATAGATGAAAAGAGGAAATAGATACCGAATTTACCCAAATAAAGATCAAAAAGTTCTTTTGAAAAAACACTTCGGCAGTACTCGATTAATCTATAACGAACTTCTTGAAATTAAATCACTATTGTATAAAAAATTTAGAATAAGTATTTCTGAATTTGAACTTAATAACCATCTTTTAGTTCTCAAAGAAGTATATTCCTAGACAAAGGAAGTTAATTCAGGAGCACTTCAACAAGC
>JBNAKO010000105.1:0-5463 GCA_049706495.1 Methanosarcina sp.
TTAAAAATAGATCCTAACTAATTCTGAAAAGAATAAATTTAATTTATATCACGTTTTTATAATATTTTTATGAATGAACTGTTAGAGACCTTGGTGATAAGTAATAAATCGCTATAAAATTAGTAGCTGCTAAAGTTAAAAAGGTATAAAGATAATACCAGCTTCTTATTTTCACAGCTCCAATTCTCAAAGAAGTAAGAATACATTGTTGAAAAAAATAGATTATTCTACATAGTGACTTTAATAAGAACGAAATTTGGAATTTCACAAGGAGCATTGAATGAAAAATTTGGTAGCGAATCGTTCTAAAGAAGTTAAACCTACGATACTCTATATAGGTTTTGGTGCAAAATAAGAACGGGCAGGGCTAATAAAGCAGATTTTAAAATTAATCTTGGAAATAATACTAACCGGTTTTATCGACTGCGATCAGGATAATTCCTAAAGGTCGCTGACGGGTCAAAGAAGATTTACTGAAATATAAGATTTAATTGGGCTAATTGCAACTCTTGGGAACCGATTAGCATAAAACGATTGATTCTAGAGCCGAATTTTATTTGTTATACCACAGGCATCTTGATGAAGATGGATGCTGGTTGCTTAGAGATTATAAACAAGATTGTATGACCTTCCTACAGGTTGATAAGTTCCTGAAACCCCCCGAAATATATACAGAATAGAGATAGAAGAATTAGGATGGATATCTTGTTTGTTTCTGGACGTTTAGAACGCAGTATACTGGCAAAAGATCAGGTATATCTTGGGTTACTGGGATTATAACTAATGTGAGGGAACTTTTCAGAACTGCCAACAAATCGAATTGTAAGCGTCCCGAAGTATGCCCCGCCCTACAGGATAGGATACTCGTGAGCATCTGCACTCCCTTTGTAAGAATGTATCATTTTTCTGACAGAAAGCAGTAAATATTTTTTACTTACATCAATTGGACAATTCGTACTTGGGCTGATGGGTTTATGTAGCAGAGGTCTATTGAAAAGTCTTAAATATTTTAACAAAAGGATAAGGCTAAAATAAATTTAAATGTTGAGGTATATAAGGAAAATCTTAGAATCTCGATTTTAAAGAATATCCATATAATTAACTTTACTCAATTGTTTCTAGTACATCTTTAATAACTATGTATCCTACATAAAAAAGTAGAGGACAATGAAAACTAGAAGTAATCTGGATATTTCATGTACAGAGAAAAAACTTCGGGGTTACCTTTTTGGTACAGCCTGTGCAGATGCCCTTGGAAAACCTGTAGAACACCTCAGGCTTGAGCAAATCAAAGAGAAATATGGAGAAAAAGGCATTCTTGAAGTTCTTCCTGATTCTCCCTGGACTGATGATACTCAATTAATGCTTGTAATTGCTAGAGGACTGCTGCGTGGCGCTGAACTTGAAGTTCCAGAACTTATGGACCTGCTTGCAGAGGAATTTATTAACTGGTTAGACGAACCTGATCTGGGTGCAGGAGCAACTTCAAAGGGAGCTGCCCTTAAGCTCAAAGCCGGATTTCGCTGGTGCAAATCCGCAATACGGTCTAAAACCTGTGGAAGCTTAATGAGAGTCGGAATTATTGGCTTCATTTATCAGAATGACCCTGAGAAATTAATAAATGCTGCTCTTTTTTCAGGCAGGATTACCCACTCTCATCCGGTTTCTGATGCTGCCTCTATTGCAGGAGCATATGCTGTCAAGCTTGCCCTTGATGGGGTAAAACCCGGAGAAATGTTCAATCCTCTTCTTGAAGTAACTGGTGGAATTTCCCAGGAATTCACAAAAGCCCTGAAAAATTCTTATGAATTGGCTTATTCTGATATTGGAGATGAAGAAGGTTTAAAGAAGCTTGGACAGGGCTGGTATGCAGATGAAACTTTTGCTCTTGCATATTTCTGTATTTTGCGTTATCCTGATAGCTATAAAAAGGCTGTTCAAACAGCAGTAAATATTACCGGAGATTCAGATTCTGTTGGAAGTGTAGCCGGCGGAATCCTTGGAGCAAGACTAGGCATCGATGCAATACCTTCTTCCTGGATTGCAGCCCTCAGGGAAAAAGAAAAACTTGAAGCTATTGTCAGGCCTCTGCTTGAAAAATATTTGCGCATATCAGGTTATATTAAATGATAACTTACTATTAAAAAACAAATCAGTCTATTAAATAATAAATTAGTCCCAATACCATTTGATATATGTAAGATTCTTAATTATATCTAAGTATTTTAATCAAGACCTTTAATGACAGGAAATACAAAAAAGATAAAAGACAAAAATCCTAATAATATTTAATAGAAGTATCAGGTAGAATTGTGTGAGCAGAACTCAATATAAAATTTATGAATATAAAATTATGTAAAGAGGCCAATTTATCGTATATATGTATGATGAGGCTTTGAGATGGATTTTTCCGAAAAAGGGATCTATTGTTTAATATTCGAAAATGAAGTTTGTAACATCAATATCGGTAAAAAAGGCGAGTTTTCTTTTCCAGCAGGCTTTTATATTTATGTAGGTTCAGCTCTGGGGGCCGGGGGTTTGAAGAGGCTCGAAAGGCACATCAATTTTTCCAGGAATAAAGACAAAAATCCCAGATGGCATGTAGATTACCTTCATTTGAGTCCTTCTTTCAGGCTGGTTTCAGCAGTTTATGCTCATACTTCTTCCAGGCTTGAATGTAAGCTTGCAAGTGCGATTGGAGGAGATTTAGTTCCAGGTTTCGGTTGTACGGATTGTGTATGTCAAGCTCATCTATTTTATAGAACAAAAAGTCCATTTTTAGAACTTATTCAGGCTTTTAGAAGCCTTGGTCTTCCAGCCTTCTTAATTAAACTATAAATTTGATTTTTCTTCTTTAATCAAATTTTAATATTCAATTTCTTCTGCTAACCTAATTGCCAGTTACTTAATAATATAGATTTTATTTTAGTTTTATCTGCCCTTATTATTTTGTGATTAAATCTCACATCAATTTCCTTGTTGATATTAACAGGAAAGCTTAAGGTAAAAAGAATTAATGTAATTAATAGCAAAATGGGTTTTGATCAGGGGACGTCTATGGAACAGTTCTCTTTTATTGCCTGCATGCCTGACAGGCCCGGGGCGTTGCACAGGGCGGCTGAAATCATCACTAGATATGACGGAAATATCAATAGGATTCAGTATGACCGAAGAATCGATAGGAATACTGTTTTTTTCGAGGTAAAGGCTGCTTCTCAGGCTTACGAAAAAATCCGCTCGGAATTGGAAAAAATAGGGTATCTTCAAACATCCCTGCAGCCTGTGGCTTTCCTGAAATTCAATGTTTATCTGCCTAATTGTTCTGGAGCTTTATTCGATTTTCTTAATTATATTACTTCTTCAGGAGCAAATATTACTTTTCTTGATTTCGACGAACGCGGGCAGCATTCTGAAAGACTTATGGTAGGGCTTAATATTGAAAATACCGCGCTTATAGATGCTCTCCTGAATCAGCTTAAATCAGGATACAGGCTTGAAATTCTGGAATACGACACAACAGGGGAGAAACTTGATAATACGGTATTTTATCTCAGGCTGGCTCAAAAACTAAGGACTTTTGTCGGAAGCGCTGAGGATTCCTTTTTGATGCGATTTTTGCATGATATTAACCATATAGCTCAAGAACTCTCAAATTTACAGAAAGATCCTGTTGAGGTCTTTGAGAATATTCTGAAAGTCGGAGATTGCCTGAACCGGACGTCAGGAGAAAATTACTATGCAGATGTGCAGCATATAAAAATTAAAAACGACATCGAACTCTTCTGTTTCCAGCCTCCCTGCGGAGGAAATATTTATTTTTTTAATACCCCGTCAGAAAGCGTTATGATTGACACAGGTTATGGAATTTATTACCAGGATCTTGTAAACATGCTCCAGTACTTTGGGCTTGGAGATTTAACAAAACTAAAAAGAATCTATATTACACATGCAGATGCAGATCATTGTGGAGCTGCAGGTTGTTTTCCAACTCCTTCTTATCTTAACCGCGAGACGTTTTTGATTACGCGAGAAACCAGCAGGGCTTACGGGTCCTGCAATCAGGGCTGTATTCTGGAAGAGGTCTATACAAAAATAATTAATCTATTTTCCAGATTCAACCCTCCTTCAGATGTAGTGCTTTTCCCTGATCTCCCGGGATCCGGCCAAAATATTGAGAAACGAGGAGCTTTCCCTGTAATTGCAAGATTCCGGATTGGATATCTGAATTTTGAAGCTCTTGCAGGCTTGGGAGGGCATGTGCATGGAGAAGTTTTCTACCTGTGTCCTGAAGAAGGGTTGCTCTTTCCTGAAGATGCTATTATTAATTTCAAAAGTTTGAGTCCTGAAAGAACTGAATACAATGTTCTGGCTGACTACCTTATGACATCAGTAAATGTTGACAGTGTGCTCGCAAGAGAAGAAAGAAACGCTCTCCTCTCTCTTATTTATGATATTGACCGGGAGCTTGCGCCAAAAGGTAAGAGATGTTTAATCTGCTGTGGACACGGATCAATATCGGTTTTAAAGGATGGAAAACTTGTTGATTATGTAAATTCAGAAAGATATAGTGCAGGACAAAAGATTCTGTGCCTATCTCAAAAAAATTAAATAAAAGAAATAGGAAACAGGTTTGCCAATTGAAAACCAGTAAAACAAAATAACAATATTTTGATTTGTTAATAGATCAAGAAAAATCAAGAATAGATTAGCATAGATTAAGCATAGATAATGAATAGATAAAGAAAAGAATAAGATTAAGATAAGTTTTTCAAAAAGGTTAAGATCTATAAATAGATTTAATCTATTAAACAGAGATTTTAAAAATAATAGTTTAAATACTAAAAGTAGTTTAAATACTAAAAAGTAACATTTTATTTTTCTTTTTTAGTAAATCAGGGTAAATCCGATTTACTGTTAAGTTATGTCCTAAATACTGCTTTTAGAAAAATTAACGAGTTTTAAATTGAAGATTTAAGTTCCTCCTCGTCCTCTGAAACCCTGGCTGCTTCCTCCGGTTGATGGGCCTCCTCCTCCTGTGTCACCGTGTCCGCTTCCACCAAAGGACTGACTCTTCCCTCCTCCACCAGCCATCTGACTTGTTGATTCCAGCGCTTTCATAAGAGAATCGGCAGACTCATATTCCCTGTCAGGAATCATTTTCAGGCTTTCCATTATATCGCTAGAAGCATTTTGTTTTTTAAGTGCTCTATAATTTGTTCTTTTCTCATTGGAAACTGCATGCCCTGTAACATCTGCATCATACTGGCACTTGACATCATACCTTTTCACCTTCCCCATGTTTTCCGGATTTACCCCTTAAGTGAATTAATATATTTATCATATAGAGCTCATCCCAAAACCCAGTTTTCTGCAAATAAGTTAGGAATCTCAGAATTATTTTCCTTATCAGAAAATCGATTAATCATTTCAAATTCGAGATTAAATAGCTCAATTTAGAGTTTT
>JBNAKO010000106.1:0-1555 GCA_049706495.1 Methanosarcina sp.
GAACACAATTAAAACCAGAAAAGTTGCCATCCTTGTCGCTAATGGCTACGATCACAAAGATTTGAGCCAGGTAATGCAGGCTTTAAAAACAGGCGGGGCAAAAGCCCATATTATCTCTAAGCATCAGGGGACTCTAAAAAGTTCCAGCGGAGAGGAACTTGAGGTTGATAAAAGCTACGTCACGACAGCGTCAGTATTGTATGACGCCGTATATATTCCGGGAGGAAGAGAAAACGTAGAAACCCTTAAAATGCAAGGGGATGCAATTCATTTCGTTAATGAAGCGTTCAGGCACTGTAAACCTTTAGGAGCAACCGGTGAAGGAATTGACCTGTTCAGAGAAGCAAATCTTCCTGATATACAGTTTGCAGGACAGGAACCCACCGATAAAATGATTCCAGCAGTTTCAGATAAAGGTGTTGTGACTGCAATTAATAAAGGAAACACGAGTTCCTTTAACGACGCTTTTGTCGATGCAATTGCGAATCACAGGCACTGGGACAGAGAAAAAAAGGAACAGGTTCCAGCCTGAGCAATTCAAGAGAGAATTTCTCTCTTAATTTTTAAACACAAGTTACTAAGGAGCTTTTCTTTTTATTCTTCTTTATTTTCATTGTTTTTCATTTTTTAGTTTTTAATTTTCCATTTTGATTTTAATTCCGAAATAAGTTTTGTCATTTTTTCCTTTTCTCTTTAACTTTAGAACTATTTACGCATGATGACCATATACAGTTTCCTTGGCAGTTCCCCTTCCTCAAATTCTTCTATCTCAAAATTTCTATATCCTTTTGCCAGTTGCTCTACTTTTTCTTTGCTGAAGAAATGCACTATAAAGCCGCCTGCAATTTCGTACATATCTTCTCCTCGATGAATTCCTGTCCCATACTGGATATCTCCGGTATGCCTGGTAGTATAGATATTTATCCCATTAGGTTTAAGGACCCGCTTAATCTCTTTACAGAGAAATTCCAGTTCTGTCGATGTAAGGGCCATGCAATAGAGCATATGAGAATAGCAACCATCAAAAGTTTCATCTTCAAAAGGCAACGGGTTTCTCACATCATGTCTGAGGGGAGTAATATAATTCTGCAACCCTGATTTTTCGGCTTTTTCTTTTATTGCGTTCAATCCGCTTTCGGTATAATCAAGAGCATAAACGGAAAAACCTTTACCTGCAAAAAAGAAGCTATCTCTACCCTGCCCGCTTCCTAATTCAAGAATTTTTTTCTTTCCCTCTTTTTCAAAAATAGCTGCCGCTTTTCTGGCAGGATAACTTGGATTGTCTCCAAATCTAGAACAGTTGCTTGAAAAAACCTTTTCCCAATGGGGTCGTTGTTCATCGATTATCTCTTTTATACCTGTTCCAGGCTCGGTATCATACATATTACTTTTGTTCATTTGATTTACTTCCTGGCCTTTTAAGGACTTTTAAAACCGCTTTAAATAACTTTTAATATTAATTAACTTTTATTTAATTTTTTGGCATTGTTAATTAAAGATAGTTAACTCTTTATTTCTGTACTTCATTAATAGAATAACAGAGTACTTTAGCATT
>JBNAKO010000107.1:0-2673 GCA_049706495.1 Methanosarcina sp.
TTTAATTCTTTTTTCGTTTGAGTTTTCCGATTCTTGATGATCTCCTTTCCACCTCATCCAGATCATTTAGCCGTTTTTGTGTTAGATCACCCCATTCAGGATTTGAAGCATTTGCAAAGGCAATCTCTATAGCCTTTGAAATCGTATTAGAAAAGCTGAAAGGAGCATCCATAGGGTAACGTTCTGTATAGATTTTCTCCAAGTAAGCAACCCTTAAGAAATCCTCTTCATTTAATGAGATGGACTTGTGAGGAAGGGCATTATCACGAATCCTTTTTGGATTAATTATTAAATCAGTCATATGTATACTGTGATGCTTTATTATTTATAAGTCTTTAAAATCGTTAACTATAGAAGAGTCAAGTCATTCGAAAAGTCAAAAAAAATATAGTAGGCATTAACATTTTTAGCATAGATCTAAGTGGTTCTTTTGTTTGGGAGGGCTAATGAAGCTTTTTTAACTCATTCCAATTCATTTTAAATATATTATTCTTCCCAGCGGTCTGCTTAAATCTTCCCTGAGCACGTTTGTTAGGGGATAAGAAAAGCGAAATAGAAAGACCAAAATTTTTGCAGCTTTATAAGAGGCACTTTACATGGCTTCTTTAGATTAGTTGAGTTTATTACTGTTCCCTCCTTGTCAAAAAAGTAGAATTGTCTCCAAGATGAAATCTAAACTTACCTTCCAGTAAGTCCTTATCTTTAATCTTTACCCAGCCGCTACCGAATACATGGTCGGACTCATCATTTCCTTCCCAGGTGAATTCAAATCTTTTGCCATCAGCATAATCAACGATTCTTCCGTCTATATTACCATGAACTAAACCAAATTGAAAATACCCCAGGTTGTCTGGTTTTATCTTAATATAAGCCTGAACTTCCATATTGAAATAGTCCTCATCCCATAGTTCCATTTTATAAATGTGCCATGTCCCTGTGAAGTCCATACTTTTGATTTTCTTTTCCTTGCATAAAAACATCGCTATACATTATCATGAATTTTACAGATTTATAAGGGGCACTTTGCAAAACTGATAAATTTAACTTGTCTCTTTCATTAGTTAGTACCAAGAATCCAAAACTTAATCATCCGACCCACATAATCTTTTAAGATTTAAACAGCATAAAAACTAGATTACCACATTCGAAAAAGTGTATTCATGCTTATCCAATACATCCACACAGCTCTTGAAAGGGCAAAATACGAAATACTCGATGATGAAAGAACCTTACTATGGAGAAGTTCTCAAACTTGAGAGTGTATGGGCTACAGGTAAGACACTTGAAGAATGCTGCAGAAATCTGGAAGAAGTTGTTGATGAATGGATTGTCATATCATTGAGGCTATCCCAAAACCCATTTTTACCTATTAATTCTAATTTCTCAAAATTACTTATGTTATAAGGAACACAGTTGATAATCTGGAACACAGGATTAAGAGCAATAATTTTGAGTTTTGGGATGGGCTCATTAAGAACCTGTCTGCCCTTGCCCTGGATTGGAGAGCATAATAATCAAAGAACCGGGAGATATTGCATTTGTCTAAACTGGCTCCTGAAGATTGGCGAACCTTTGTTAAAAGACTGGAGGAACTGGGTTTTGAAGGACCTCATTCTGGCGGGAATCGGCCTTTTATGAGAAAAGGAGATCTTGTTTTGACGGTTCCCAACCCACATAAAGGCACAATTAGGGTTGATCTTTTGACGGGAATACTTAAACAGGCTCGAATTCAAGGGAAGAATGGTTTGGGAAAGAACAGCAGTGAAAAAATTTGATTTTAAATGCATTAATTCAGCCTAAATACATTTTTCCAGATTTGGAAGGATCACCTTATAGGGCTGATAAGTTTTTATTTACCGATAACCAGCAGGAAAAGAATAATTATCAGGTATGTTTTCCAGTTCTCCATATTTTGGTCATAAAATGTTCTCCATCTGAGAGAGTATCTTCCTTATTATAGGTACATTTATATATTTTAAATGCTACGTATGTGTATTGAAAATAAAGAGATGTATAATCATCTGTTATTAAAAACCAATTTTTGTTTTTAATCTAAGGCATATACAATCTTATTTTTAAACTATTAATATCCGCTAAAGCGGAGGTGAAATGAAAATGGCTTTTAATGACAGAAATTCCAGGGGAAATTCCGGAGGTTTTCGCGGTAACAGCGGGCCAAGGGAAATGACAAAAGTAACCTGTTCTGACTGCGGGGTTGAGACCGAAGTACCGTTCAAACCCACCGAAGGCAGGCCAGTATACTGCAGGGAATGTCTTCCTAACCACAGGAAGTTCTAAAGATAATCTGCATCAGGTGTTAATTTTGTAATTAAATTTACTAACGCCTGGCTCATCTTTTCTTTTTGTTTTTTGGTTTATTCTCTCTGTTTCTTTACTTCTTTCCATCTCGCGCAGCAGGGAAAAATAAGATAAAATCGGCAACGGAAGAATCGACTCAATTTATTCAAATTCAAAATTATAGAAAAACTAATCAAAGTGTATTAAAGAAGGAGGAATTAACCTGGCTAACTACAGAAGCACTATTAGAAAAAGAAGACTAGGATCTACAACACCTGTGAATTCAGGAGATGCCCCTGAGGTATCCAGAGTACGAATCCCCCGTAAGGATCGAAATGAAGTCCTGGCAACGGTTGCGTGTTTACTCGGGTCAAA
>JBNAKO010000108.1:0-1075 GCA_049706495.1 Methanosarcina sp.
CAGGTGAAGGAACCAGAGAAGAAACCGGCACGGTTTATACGATGTCAAAAAAGCTGACAAGAAGCAAGAGTAACCGTATGATTTTTGGAGTCTGTGGCGGGCTTGGAAATTATCTTGGGATCGATCCGACCTTTATAAGATTGGGTTTTGCAGCTTTTGTTTTACTTACAAACATCGTCGGTATTGCCATTTATATCCTTCTGGCAGTGATAATGCCTCCAGAAGGGGATGTTGAAATGGTTCCGAGCACGAAAAAGTAAATCAAAAATTTAATGAGCCTTAAAAAATATAGATATTTGTCACATATCTGTAAAATAAAAAGTTAAATTTAAAAAACCAATTTACAAAAATTGATTGGTTTGTAATAGTATTAATGAATTACATAAGACAGTATTAATTGTAATTAGTTGGTACTGTCTTTTATAAATTAATTTTTAATTTTAGTCCTTAATTAAAAAGCCGACAGGGATTAATTAAGGAATTTAAGGCTT
The DNA here is from genome assembly GCA_049706495.1 of Methanosarcina sp. GTDB lineage: Archaea > Halobacteriota > Methanosarcinia > Methanosarcinales > Methanosarcinaceae > Methanosarcina. The sequence continues at coordinate 492 of JBNAKO010000108.1, forward strand.
TTAAGGCTTTTAAATAAAGTCTTAAAACAGGGTTCGTAAAAAAGAACTATTTTAATCAGAGGGGTAATTCTACTATACTGCCTTTCTCAGATTATTTATCTGAAAATTTCTTAATTTAGATTAAGGTATGTATTCTGTTTTAAGATTATTTATTTATTTATTTATTCACTTATTTACTTATTTACTTATTCATTATTTACTCGTTATTTACTCATTTTTTGGTTTTCCAGAATTTAATATTTTAAGATTTATCACAAATTTTCGAATTTTCGCGATTTACTCTAAGAATGTTAAATTTCATTTTTAGACTCCTGCTGTTTCAATTAAAATTTAATGAAAATCAAGTTAATTGCTATTGTTACTTATCATTATATTCCTGGGATTTTTAGGAAATATCAGAGAAAAAAGCCATAGAAGAAGTAGGAAACAGAGAAAAAGTAAATGGGAGAAATTTTTGAGATCAAAAAAGTAATTAAAAGAAATTAGCGGGCTCGAAGGGATTTGAACCCCCGACGTCTGGGTTAGAAGCCCAGCGCTATATCCTGGCTAAGCCACGAGCCCTGTTTGCTTTTGTACTGCGGAAT
>JBNAKO010000109.1:0-17404 GCA_049706495.1 Methanosarcina sp.
AAACTCAGGTTTATGTTATTATATCTGGAATTTGAAATAATCAATTGATCTTATGATACGGAAAATGATTTTCAAAATCTTATTGATGTCGAATAAAAATTAGTTTTGGGATGAGCTCACTATTAATTCAACTGGTAATTGACTGCAAGCAATCAAAAAACCAGAAAAAATTAAGTAATTTTATTTCGAATACTTTCTTTTTATTAGTTATATTACACTTGAATTATATTTTCATTGAAAAGCTCTTAAAATTTAAATCGTTTCATAATTGAATAATCAGCAACTTTTTATTTAAATTCATGAGCAATTTTCCCGATATAAAGGTGCACATGTGGAATTTATAAACAGCACAGGGCACATATAGTTAAGTTTTATTTTAAGATATACTCATAGGGACTTCGAACTTAGCAGCTTCAGTATTTTTTTGAATTTTAGCCACTAATCTCCAGAAGTTATCTATATGGCGTTATTTATTCACTCTCAATACGGCGGAGAACTAAATCCATAGGTTCTATCTCAAGCTTTTCTGCACCAACAAGGCAGGATCCTTCAAAATCACATGTCCAGATAGGATATGTTGAATTTTCAACCACTATATCTCTAAAAAACTCTCTGACTGGGAGTTTACGAAGGTTTATGAACCTGTCCAATTTTAGATCCAGAGTACCGAGGATTTCTGTTAATTCGTTTATCAATTTTAGCAGCACTGAGGTTCGCTGGAATTCTGGATTCCACAAATCAATTCTTTCTACAAGCTCTTTAACCTTTGTATACTGTCCATATTCCCAGATTTCAAGTATATCGTCATTGAAATATTTAGACACGATTTCATAAACACCTGGAATATTAATAATTGACTCAAGAGTTTCCTTGTAAAGAAGTGTATTATTGAAATGTTTGGATGCGATTTCATAAACACCTGGAATATTAACAATTGATTCAAGAGTTTCCTCATTAAGACATTTGTAAAGAATTCTGTCAAACTCGTCCTCTGTCATTTTGTCATAATTCATACATATCACTGCTGGTTATAACATTGTACTTGAAAATTTTTCTCCTTTTTACTACGTTTTTCACTTTTCTCTTTTTTAGTAAAACTATTTTTGGTGATGTATTGACGTGATTATCCGAAGAATCATGCCTGGTAGATCTTTCCCTATCCCTATTATTATCACTAGCAGATTGCTTCTAATTTTATCATTCCTTTATTATAGACTTCACAAATAATAGATTTCACAAACTGCCTTACAGTATTCTTAAGGTAGTTTATATTAATTCAAATTTAGTAAAGATTGTTTTAACTTTAAATACATAGTTTCAGCATTGATTTATAAATTTGAATATATCTTTAAATTTCGTTTTTCAAATTGGATAATCCTTTAATTTCTAATAACATGAATTATTCTCCACACATTTTGAAAGAAATACAATATTTATTTCTCCAGTAAAGAGCAACATTTACAAGCCCGATCATAACTGGTACTTCAATCAACGGGCCTACTACTGCTGCAAAAGCCTGCCCGGAATCAATACCAAACACCGCTACCGCTACTGCAATTGCCAGTTCGAAATTATTGCTGGCTGCAGTAAAAGAAAGGGACGTTGTCTGTTCATAGTTTACTCCCAACCTCATAGAGATAAAAAAGGAGACAGCGAACATAACTAGGAAATAGATTAAGAGAGGAATTGCAATCCTTACAACATCCAGAGGTAAGCTAACGATATATTCCCCTTTTAATGAGAACATTACAATAATCGTAAACAGTAGCGCATAAAGGGAAATCGGGCCTATTTTGGGAATAAATTCTTTATCATACCATTCGGCTCCTTTTGAAGGACGTAGGAAATAACGGGTTAAGAAACCAGCAACAAAAGGAATTCCTAAATAGATTGCAACACTTTGAGCAACCTCACTCATGGATACATCTATTTCCATACCTGTAAGCCCAAGCCAACCCGGCAGTACAGTTATAAAGAAATAAGCGAAAACCGAGTAGAAAAGTAACTGAAAGATAGAGTTAAAGGCAACTAGAGCTGCAGCATACTCGTTATCCCCATCTGCAAGCGTATTCCAGACGATTACCATGGCAATGCATCTTGCCAGGCCAATTAAAATAACCCCTACCATATATTCAGGATAGCCCCTTAAAAATACTATAGCGAGTATAAACATCAAAACAGGGCCAATGATCCAATTTTCCAGCAATGATAAACCTAATACTTTATGATTCCTGAATACCTTACCTAGTTCTTCATATTTTACCCGTGCCAGAGGAGGATACATCATAACTATCAAACCAATAGCAATTGGAGTTGATGTGGTGCCAATAGACAAGCTCTTTAAAAATTCTGCAAATCCCGGGTAAATAAAGCCTAAGGCTACGCCTACAAACATAGCCAGAAAAATCCATAGAGTTAAATAACGATTTAAGAATGATAATTTAGATGTAACTGAGTTTTCCAAAATCAGCACCACCCATTTTTTAATAGACTTAATTATTTTCTCAATTAATCACAAGATCTACAAGTTGCTTTGAAATTCTCCAATAGTAACAAATCATCTTTACAAATACTGATTTTTTTGATTTCATCATTCAGAATTATCCAAAGAAAAGGGAACTTTTGAAAAGTGTTATCATTAAGTCGATAGAAGACCCATTGAGACCTTTTTTTAGAAACAATAAGGTTTGACGTTTTTAATTTATTCAAATGCCTCGAAGTATTGGATTGTTTAATGTCTAAGACTGCCTCAATGTCACAGACGCAAAGTTCACCGTCCCTTAAAAGATTCAGTATTCTAATTCTGTTTTCGTCCGCCAGAGCCTTAAATATATGGACAATATCCATGGTACCACAGCCATAAATGATTATATGATAATATACTCATATAATACATAAAGATAATGACTGATTTTTTGCTACTCGTGCTGAATTCTTATATATCGACTGTTGTATTTTGCAGATGGCAGATTTTATCTCCTTTTATGGTTACTGTTAATATGAGAAATACTATGGAAAATATATACAATGTGAGATCTCCTTTTAGCTGAAAATAAGAAAACTCAAAAAAGGGAAGCCAATAAAGTAATTTGTAACTAATGATTCACGAGTGAAAAAATACAGTATTTATTAGAACCAAAATACAAAGGTAATGTGAACTATATTTAGAGGAGTTCCTCTTTTTGAACAAAGAAACTTTTTATGTTTATTCGAAAAAAACGGTAAAACAAATTTTCCCTTTCAATTATCTGAATCAAAGTATTGAGAAATGTAGTTTTTCCCAATTATTTGGAAATATATTAATCCTCCTTTAATTGAGTAATTCTTATTTACTTTAAATAATTCATGGATCTCCTGAGAAGAAAAGGATTCTGAGAAGAAAAAAGGAATTTCCTCAGAAACTCCCGAAGTGATTCTTATAAACCATATAAAACCCAACTCCTGCAACTAAGATACCTGCAACTTTTTTTAAAGGGAATCCATATTTTGAAATTCCCCGGATTTTTTTAGAAGAGAAGTTCCCAGAATATGCAACAAAAAGCATTGGAAAGGAGAAACCAAGCGAATATATGAAAAGCATTAGTCCTCCATATGCAACTTTACCTGAAATAGCAACCATTGTAAGAATTGCACCGAGCACCTTACCAACACATGGAAGCCAGACAACTCCGAGGGAAAGGCCGAGCAAAAGCCCTCCGAAGAGTCCCTCTCGTTTAGAGTTCGCAAGGAATGAAAGGTTTCCAAAAAAATTGAAAATATCGAGATCAAAAAAAAGCGCGATACCCATCGTAATTAGAAGAATTTCAGCGAAGATATTAAGATAACCAAGATAAGGTGTAAGTTGTGCCCCGAAAATGGAAGTAACGATTCCCATCGAAGTAAAGGAAATAGACAAACCTAATACGATTGCAAGGGGCCTAAACTTACCTTTTTCAGTTGAGTAAGCGAAAACGGCAGGAATTAAGGGAAAAATGCATGGAGAAAGCACACTAACCATTCCTGCAAAGAAAGCTGCGATCGGGAGAAAATCAGAAAACATACGTTCACTCCTGTGCTTTCCAAGACTCAATAGCTTTATCAAGAGTTTTTGAAAGGTCTTTTTTATCAGCGACGCCTATGAACCTTGCAGACATTCTGTCTGAGGTTTCGCTACCATCGGGTTTTACATAAATGTAGTTCTCATCCTCTTTACCTACAATGATGCAGGTGTCAGGGATATTTATTACTTCAAATGTCATTGCGAGATCAGTATACTCATTAATATCAATAAGCATCATTGAAGCTGAATCCCTATATGTGGGAAGGAGCTCTGAGAGTACTTTTTCCTGCTCTTTACAAGGAATACACTCTTTAGAACCAAGTTTCAACACAACAGGCCCTTTATCTAAAGCTTTATCGATCTGGCTTAATTTTGTGACTTCAATAAGCCCTGCTTTATTCCCGGAATCATTTACCTGTAAATTTCCAACAATTTCAGACTCATTGCCTGAATCATTAGAGTCTGTGCAACCTGAACTGAATAGAAGAAAACAAAAAATTGCTAAAATAAAAAGAGATTTTTTCAAAGAAAATGAAGAAATATCTCTTTTTTTTGCTTGAATTCCATGCAATAGTTTCATCATAATTCTCCAAAAATCTGAAGGTTTTATTTTCTGTTTAAAAAATAAGAAAGGACATAGATATCAATATATCTTGATATACTTATATAACACATCCTATAAATATTTTACTTAAAATGTATCCAATTAAAGGAAATAAAAAGGAATATTATCAATAAAATCAACAAGCATTGATTTGAAATTAAAAGGATAAACATGAATTAATCAAGCCGCAGGGCCATATACAGATTTAATTTTTTTATGTTTACTTATTATCTAGAAGAAAGTTCATAATAATTAGGCAGGAATAAAGTATAGATAATAATATGTTAGATATCAAGAAAAATTGATATGGAAATCCTTATATTTAGAAGGTTTAAATTTGTGATTATGAGTTATTGCTGTCCTGCAGATCCAGAAAAGAAAAAAGAGTGGGAAGAAAAAATGCTCCAGGAAATAGATTTTCTGGATAAAGATATAAAAAATGCCAGTGAAATTTTTAGCGCTTTTGGGCACCCCATAAGATTAAAAATAGCTTATTTTTTATCTCAGAGAGATCATTGTGTTTGTGAACTGATCTTTAAATTAAATGAAAGGCAAAACCTGGTCTCTCATCATCTTACGATCTTAAAAAATTGTGGAATTGTCGAAACTTATAATAGTTCGAAATGGCATTTTTACAAATTAAATCCAGAGTTTGGAAACATTTTGAATATGATATCAGATATTAAAAAAGAAGGATTGGAATAAAGATTAAGAATATGAATAAAAATATAAATATAAATGAAATAGAAATAGAAATGGGAAAAGAAGCAGGAAAAAAATGAGAATAGAATAACATAAAATAGAATGACATAAAAAATTAAAGTTTTTCAATCTTCACAGCAACAGCAGTATTCTCCCTCATCTTTATTTTTTTCAAAAATTTTCTCATAAATCCCTTTCTCATAAACGTTTGTCCATCCTATTTGCGACCCGGCAGCAACGAACATTGCAACTGCAATTGTCTCAGCAATTTCTTCTTTTGCAGCTCCCGCAGTAATTGCCCTTTGGGAATGTACATCAACACAGAACTGACACCGCATCAGAACAGAAGATGCAATAGCAATCAATTCTTTTGTCTTTATATCAAGAAAACTATCCTTGAAAATAGAACTTCTCATTTGCGCAAAAGCCTCAGCAGTTTCAGGTAGCATATTGTTTAAAAATGACATATGAATATTCTCCAGGTTATAGAAATTAATAAACTCTAAATAATCAGAAAATAATAATTCAACAAAACTGAGAAACTAGAAATTAGAGATTTGAAATTTGAAATTAAAATAATTGGATATGCTGAACAGGCATTATTAAAATAGTCTGTACCCAATATATTTTATAGCAATTCAACGTCCAATTTTTCTGCAAAAATTAGAATTCCACTGTATACTACTGTTTCGGGATTCTGGCTTGTACGTATATAATAAATCTTCCTCATCTTTGCAATTGCTCTTAGTTTTTTCTGTAGGCATTATGCTTTTATTTTCTTTCATTTACTGACTTCTCCTCAAATTATAAAAGAAAAATATCAACATAATAACATTAAGCCTACAAATTTAAAAATTCACAAGGCCAATATCAATTATTATTGATACATCTATAATTGATGCATCTGAAGCTACTCAATAATATTAAGATTATACTACTCTACTTTTAGATTTCAAATATGCAAATTTATTTCTTAATATATGCATTATGTACCTATAGGGGATATATTTAGAAAATAGAAAAGAGACCATCCCAAAATCCAGATAGCAGTTTGTACCAAATATTAGTTTTTAATCGTCTAACCTCATATCAAACTTTTTTGATATTAGCCTGCCAGGTATTTATGAAGTACAATCTATGATTGATTAGAAGAATCAAATTTAATTTTGAAAAGACGCTTTTTGAGAGCTGTATGCTTCAGGAAAAATAAAACATAAATTCAACATTTCGTAGGTGTTTAAGATGCCTGGAAATCCAAATGAGATAAAGCTAATAAATAATGCAATGTCCAATGCCACTCGAAGGAAAATAATGAATTTTCTAGCTGCTGGTGAGAGAACTTTTGAAGAAGTAGGAGGGGAAATTGGGAAGTCAATGCTAGACTTCCATCTCAAACTTCTAGAGCAGGCAAACCTGATTGAATTTGGAGAAGGAACTGTAAAGTTGAGCGAGTACGGGAAAAATTTCCTGAAAGAAAAGGAAGAAAAGAATACCGAAAAATCCGCAGATCTCTCCAAGGCAAAACCAGTAGAAGTTGCAGAGGTCAGGCAGCTTTTACCCTGCATAGCAGATACCTCAAAGTTCAGGGTAATTGCGAACCTGGCTCCTCCACTCGGTGGAACTTTAAAAGTATTTGAACCTCTCTTTGCAAGAGGGAGATATTCAGATAAAATAAATGCCCTGGTAATCCAGAAAGGAGAAGTTATTACAACTGTTTATGGCACAGGAAAAGTTACATTGACAATGATAAAAGGTGAGGGGGAGGCAAAAGAAGCCCTTGAGAACCTGAAGAATACTATAAATGAAGCAATTTCAAAAGGAGTAGCTCCAGCTCCCAGGGAAAAAGTTAGAGTAGAACCCATGGAAATTTACAAGTATTTGCCTCAGACTAATTGTGGAAAATGCAATGAGCAGAGCTGCTATACATTTGCCATAAAGCTAATGGCCGGGGAAGTGACCCTTGAGAATTGTACAATACTTAAAGAATCTGAATATGTTACCAACCAGGAACATTTGCAGGTTCTGGCTGCATATATTTAAGTTTGCCCAAAATATAATTTATTAATGGATAAGAGGTTAAAGGAAAATAGGAGAGTATAACCAGGTCCTGAAATCTCCAAAGGTGTAAAAAATGTCAGAGGATGAAACAAAACTGGTTAACTTTGTAATGGCTAATTCTATCCGAAGGAAAATAATAAATTCTCTGGCAGATGGCGAAAAAAATATCGAAGAGATAAAAAGAATTGTAGAGGGGAAGACTCTTGACTTTCATCTCAAGCTTTTACTACAAGCAAATTTAGTTGAGTTAAAAGAAAAGAAAGTAAAGTTAAGTGAATATGGGAAGAAATTTCTGAAAAATAAAACAGAGAAAAATGAGGATAAAATTCCAGATCTTTCTGAAGCCAGACCTGTAGAATTTGCAGAGATCAGGCAGCTTTTACCCTGCATAGCAGATACTTCAAAATTCAGGGCAATTGCAAATATGGAGCCTCCCCTTGGTAGTGTTCTAAAAATTCTTGAACCAATTTTTCCCAGAGCTAATTATTTAGATACAAAAAAAAGCCTGATAATTAAAAAAGGAGAGGTAATTACAACTGTTTATGGCAGTGGCAAAGTAAGCGTGAGAATGATCAGGAATGAAAATGAAGCTAAAATGGAGCTTGAAAGAATAAAAAATATAATTAATGAAACTATTGCGAAAGGAATTGTTCCTGCCCCGAAAGAGAAAATAAAAGTAGAGCTTTTGGATATATACAGGCTGCTTCCCCAGACTAATTGTGGAAAATGTAATGAGCAGGGCTGCTACTCATTTGCTATAAAACTTATGGCAGGAGAAACAACTCTAAAAAGATGTCCAACTCTTAAGGAAGAGAAGTATAAAGGAAATCAAGAGAGTTTAGAGATTTTAACTGTATATATTTGAGTAATTATGACACTACTTTAATAAATAAGCATTATTTTTATCTAGATACAATTAATAAGGAAATGTTTTCAAATTGGAGGCATACTTGAAGATCTTAACCATAATACTTACTGATGGACCTTACATTTCCGAATATTCTGATATCGCTTACAAGCTTGCAGATGCAGCATTGGAAAAATATGCTGTGAATATATTTCTCTATCTGGATGCAGTCCATATTCCTAAAAAAGACCAAAATCCGTCTTTTTTTAATAATATAGGCAAACTTTTCTCTCAACTTGCAGAAAAAGGAGTTACAATCAGAGCCTGTGCAAGGTGTGCTGCTGCAAGAGGTTATCTAATAGAGGAAGATCTGGCAAATCTGGATGAAAACCAAGTTGAAAAGCTAGAAAAGACTTATGTAGAAGGGAAACTTGGAAAAAATAGTAACTGCAGAGATTACTTTCCAGGAATAAAAATTACAAGTTTATATGAGCTTGCAGAAATGCTGAGTAAGAGCGATAAGGTAATTTCACTTTCAAGGTGAAATCGAAAATAGATTATAACTAAATACAAATCAGCCCCAACTTTTATAAAGGTTGAGATCATGAGATCGATTTTCTATTTGCTGGATACCACACCATATGGAAGTGAAAAAGCCTTTGGGACATTAAATGCTGCTGCAGTAAGCCTGAACAAAATGAATGTAACTCTTGGGCTTTATGGAGACGGCACTTATCTTGCAATTGCAGAACAAAACAGTAAATTGCTTGCAATGCCAAATCTTGCAGACATTTTTTACGCTTACGGGGAATTACAAGTAATTGTGCATGAACCTTCTCTTATTGAGAGAGGGCTTTTCGGAGAGACCCTTATAGAAACCGCGGAACTGGCAGATGAAGATGAATTTTTTAAAGTTATGGAAAGCGCAGATTCTGTTATTTTGTTTTAATAATATCAGTGACGGTTATTAACGAATATAAACGTGGGGAGAAAAGATGGAAAAGAAGCAAGGAAATGTCTTTCTATTGACAAAATCTCCTGCCACTGTAAGGGCAGAGCTCTGCATAAAACTGGCTCTCAGATCAGGAAATGCCAGAATTTATCTTACTGCAGACGGAGTTTATCACCTGCTTTCTGGGATAGAGGATTTGCAGAACTGCAAAATATATGCATGTAGAGATGATCTGGAAGCCAGGGGGATCAGGCCAGGGAAAAAAGTAGTAGTTCCTGATGACTTTTACGCGGATTTGATAAAAGATTTGATGGAGACTTGCAGGCATAACTATACATTTTAAATAACTGAGAAATGCTGAGGTATTTGAGATTTTATAGCTGGATTAAATATTAGAAATAGAAATTGTGTTTTAAGCTTATTCTAAACTTTAATCTATTTTTTGAATTATTTACTTTGAATTTCATGCAGGCCTTTGATTAGGGATATTATTTTGAAAGAGTTCAAAAAATCCAAATAAAACTAAAGATATTAGCTTATCCTCAGTTTATTCCTGAATCTGTTGTGAATGGCTGAAGATAGATACTATAGGTGTGATCATCTTCAACCCAGAAAGTAATTGAATTATCCTGCTCAACCTTATAATCAAGGAATTTTTCGCGGTTATTGTCACAGACCTGTATGTTTTTTTCGACACTTATACCCACATTTACAAGAGCTCTGGCTCTATTTGTATGTGCCTTAAACGTGACAATATTTTCATCATTTTCGAGAATTTCAAAACTGGCGTCGTAGCTGTTACGGTTTATCTGGATATACTCATAGAAAGAGACTATAGAGACATTACTTGAATTATAATTATCTATCCATTTTTGGAACTTAGAGAAGCTTATGGAGTATTTTATAGCAGGGTCCTGGTCAAGCTCATGCGTAAAAACCGGATATGACATACCTGCATTTGATGCTGGATCCCACCATTCCCAGGTTTCGTCATCAAGATTTCCGAGATCTCTTTCGGTATGGACTCCTGAATCTCCATTTCTCCAGAACATTCCCATGACGTCATATGCATAAATTGCATGTGCAATATTATCTCTATTCCGCATAGAGCACCAGGTTGTTGGTTTATGCCCTATTTTTTCATAAACATACGAATATCCTTCATCCATTACTTTATATGCCTCATTAGGAGGAAGGCTGTTCAATTCTTTAGAATAATGCACTCCAACATCCCAGGCCTTATCTAAAACCAGACTGCGCAGATATTCAAGGTCTTCTTCACTGCACTGTTCAAGAAGTTCTATATCAAACCATATTGTGCCTGTATGGTTTTTACTATTAAGATAAGATATTCCTTTTTCCGTGGTATTTCTAACATGAGGCCCATCTAGGCCAAAAGCTGTAATTGTACTGCTCCCGATAGCTGTTATAAATTTCCTATCCGCTCTCTGGATTATACTGTAAATTTTGAAGTCCAGGTACTTTCCTGCAGGGAAAGGGGTAAATTTAATATAACCCTTAGAAAAATCCGCATACGGCAATTTTTGCCTTTCAAAATCATAAAAAGGAGTCTCAATATAGTTTCCATCTTCTGAATAGATGGTGTTAATTTTTTTATCTCCATCAAAAAGAACTTTAAAATTAATTTTCTCTGCTGGATTTCCAAGGTCTATAGTTTTAGATTTAATATCAGTTGAAGAAACCTTGAAAAGGCTTTTTAATAAAACTTTACTGTTTATTTCTTGAATTATTAATTTTGAGCCTGGAGTATTAAGCTCAATAAAACTGCAGGGGTTATCAGTATTGATACCAATTGAAATTTCATAAGTTGACTTAATCATTGGAGTTAGACCGCAGATGTAAAGTGGCTCAGCCTGTCTTGGCTGCTCCACATAATGAGTTAAAGAGATTTCAGCAGCGTTGCAGAACTCACACGTTTCAGATAAGTTTTTAAGCTTCCCTTTACATTTTTTTATTCCAGAATCTAAAAAAGTATCCGCTACCGGAAGTAAAGCATAGGGAGTCAGACAGCGGTCTCTTATTATACTATACTTCAGCCCGTTTGAAACACTATCATAATGAAGCTGTGTTTTTAGAGTGCCATAAATTACAGAATATAGCTTATCATAAATTTTGTTGCCTGAAATTTTTGCGAGAAAAACATTTCCAGGAATAATATTATTGGAATATGTTTGTGAAAAAAGAGTTATACGGCCTGAATCAGGGTTTTTTAGGTTTTTTAATTTAGAGTTATTTTCCAACTCAACTTTATTTTTCATTTTTTCATGATTTTTGGGCTCATCATGAGGAAAAGGAGTTAGTTCTGTGCAATGCAGACAGTTTGACGTAAAAAATACAGGAATTAATGTTTTTAGATGATTGCAGCCCTTCATTAAAGCACCCAAGCAATATTTATCCAATTTTATACCAGAGTCAACAGTATCTTAGCTTTTTAAACGCTATGTTTTTAATTTATTTTTCTTATGGCCTTTAACTTCGGAAAATAATAGCATGGTACTTATACTCGTAATACATGGATTGTACGCGGATCATTTTGAAACCATGTTTTTCTACAACTTCTTGAAGTTTAGTGGAATTATGGGCAATACCAAGAATATCCCGTGGGCGATTTTGTAAGCTTGCTAGCAGCATATTTTTAAACTGATACCCTATTTTGAGTAAAATATCTCCAGGCCCTGCATTTTCAGAGAAATATCCTATTTTCCACAATAAATACAAACGTGGGTCTAAAATATCAAAGAGAACTATTTTTCCATTATTATTAAGATGTTTAGAGGAATTAAGGATAAAATTGTCAATTTCTTCAAATGTTAAATATTGAATTACTCCGGCTGCAGTTATTCGATCGAATTTAGAATTAACTTTCTCCCAGACTGTTTTGTCATCAGCTAAAATCAGTTCTATATTTGAACACTTCTTTTCCGTGATCCTTATACCTGCCTGTCCAAGCATAGATTCAGAAAAATCGACACCCACAAGTCGGTCATATTTTGAGGCATAGAATACTAAGAGTTCTGCAGCTCCACATCCAAAATCAAGTAAAGTTTTGCCTCCATCCAGATGGAACAATTTCTCTTTTGCTTCCATAGCAAGGAATTCTTCATCCGAGTACCTATGCCCTCCGTGTTTTTTGTCCTGAAAAAACTCTTTCCAAGCGTTTTTAGACCTTGACATATTTTCTACCCTTAAACCCTGTTCTTACGCCGCCTAATCTGGAAGATATTCAAATTTATTCCATCACGCTAAATAATAGCTAAAAGACATGAGAGTATAGTTTTAAATTCACACATATGAGCATAAATATTTATAGTTATCTAACTGAAGCTTTATTAATTATATAGTATGAAATCTGTTTTCTCAGTAGCTTGGAGTAATTCTTTAATTTCTTTAATTCCTTAATCTGTATCAAACCGTTTTTTAAGAACACTCATAGTCTAAATAGAAAGCCTTAATTTACTCCAAATTTTAGATTATTTAGATACCATACCTGTATACTACCTGAATGAATAAACTGCTAATTTAAGAGGCTTTTTCAATATAATAAAAAATGGAAAACAAACCCCCTCGATTCGCATTCTATTTGAGCATCGTATAATAGTTATCCAAATATAAAGATCTATTTCTATTTAAGAACTAAGAAAAGAATTCAAATCTGGATTTTAATCAGAATTAAAATCAGTTATCATGATATTTAACAGTAAAACCTTGTGTAAACATTCTGGTAAAATATATCCATTTGTGGAGATTATTGATGATTTTAATTAATAAATTATTACTAATTAATTGATAACAGACTAATGATAAATAAAAAAATAAAAAATAAGTAATCCAGCTTAATCATCAAGCTCTTTAATTGTTTTGTATTCCGTCTTCCAGTTTTGTACAATTTTGATTAATTTCTTAGTTTTACTTATTATACATGATTTCTTTAAAATCGCACTGACACTCTTATATTGTTAATTACAGTATTTAGAATCCAGATTAAAATATATGCAATTAAAATACCTATTAATTAATATCCTATGATCTTTAGATTAATGTGCACATTCCCCTATTTATTTTATTCATCTTTCTGCTGTCGATATTAGATAGAAAAGCTGGATTAACTAATGGGTTAATAAATATGATTGAGAAAAACATTCCATGCGAACTGATTAAGGAAATAGAAGATGTCTGCAGGCTGCATGAACGGGCGGTTTGTAATCATGATAAGTGCAGGGAATTTAGTGAAAACTTATCTGATCTGTTAATAAGGCTTGAGGATATGAAATTTTACCGGGCAGCCGACAAATTGATGAGTGTACTTATAAATTGTAAACCAAAAGAAGCTTCTCACTGCGAAAAATCAACTTTAGTAGGGCAAATGATGAAAGAAGCGGCAAAAGAAGCAAGGAAAGTATTTGAAAATAATAAGTAATTAAGATAAATAGGTTGAGACTGAAATTACTTGTAAGTGCAATATATAAATTAGTATAATATAATTTTATAATATAGGATTATATAATTTTATAAAGTAGGATTCGATACATGCCGTATAAATAAACATGCATTCCTTTCTCTAGTTTTTCTACACTATAAATTAAAACTATTTTTGAAAAGGATTTTCTTATTCAAAATAAGATTTTTTTCCCTACCGTGCTCTAACTTAAATTCTTATCTAGGAATATAAAACATCACCAGTACACCAAGAAGTGCAATTAAAGCTCCTATAATTTCATATTTATCTGGATTTTTCCTGTCTACAAGGGCTCCCCAGATAAGAGAAGAAATTATAAAGATTCCACCATATGCAGCATATACTCTTCCGAAATGAGCAGGCTGAAAAGTTGGAATAATCCCGTAAATCGCCAGAGTAAGTCCTCCGAGAATTCCAAATAAAATGCCTCTTTTTTCTCTAAGCCACAACCAGACAAGATAGCCTCCTCCTATTTCAAAAAGGGCAGCCAGGAAAAAGAGGGCAAACGAAACTATAATATCAATCATTTTTATTCTCCATCCTTTCTTGGCCAGTAGTATATTATTGAGACTCCTGCGAGAATAATTAATGAGCCTGTAATATCATAGATATCAGGGGCAGTGTTATCGAAAATCCAGCCCCACAAAAGAGACATAACTACAAAAATCCCTCCATAAGTTGCATATATCCTGTGAAAATAAGATGGCTGAAAAGTTGGTACAATCCCGTACAAGAACAAAATAATTGCCCCAAAGAAAGCAAAAATTAATTCTCTACCCTCACGCAGCCATAACCAGAGGAGATAGCCTCCTCCTATTTCAAATATTCCTGCAAGAATAAATAAAAGAATAGTGTAGATAAAGCATTTTCTTCTGGAGATACAGCTAGATTCAATTTCAGGCATATTTCTAAATATTCGGATAAATATATAAATTCAGCTTTGTGAAATCCTGAATGGTCTATATTACAAAGCGAAAAATTAAATTTATAAAAATCACGGAAAAATGCTGAAAAACTGAAGTACCAGAAAATTGCAATATCAAAAGTAACCGATAAAACTCTAATAAATATAAAATTTATAAAACCTAATAAAAATATTTTAGATTATTGCTATATTCAGATTATTTTTGTGAACCCCTGGAATCTGTACTATTAAAGAAATTATTTTAAAACGGTCTTTTTACAAAAGAGGGCATCCTTACGCAGTTAATATTATTTACAGCAGCCAAACTCCTCCCCAGAGGGGTTGTGATTCCCATACTCGGTTTCCCAGCATTCGAAACAGAGTTTTATAATGCCTAACTTGCGATGTTTTACTTTCATAAGAGAATTTCCTTCTCTTCCTCAGATTTTGCATTTAAACATAAGTTAACGTCTGAGGATTACGTAGTTTTAATAGCCATAATATTTTTGTTTGACTTTATTATACCGAGTAGTTATTGGTTTTCTAAGCTCAAAGAACCTCTGGAATTTCTCTCAAGTTGATTTAGAATCCAGTTATAAAATGGAAAAAAATACTGTAAACTTGAAACTCATGACTAAAATAATAAGTATAATAAATGGACGTTAGGGTTTTAAAAGTTTACGAAAAAGATCTAAAAAATCGGTCTGTTTCACAGGATAAATTTCGCAGTAAGAAATATGAAGAGATTAATATAAAAATAAAGTTAAAATCACTTTGTTTAAATATGTCTACGTTATATTAATAATTATAGAAATTTAAAACTATAGTTTTAATTATTTTGTGGCTTTTTTATAAAAAAGCTGCACATATAAATTAAAAAATAGTTAAAGAAATAAATCATATGGGAAGGCGTAAAAAATAAAATTAGATCATTAGATTTAAATATGCCCTATTATATTGCTAAAAGATAGCACGTCGGTAGTACTGATTATTATTTAGTAAAATTTGTAATAAGAAATTATCTTTGAATCTCGATGTAATTAATTAAACAATATTAAATATTTAGAAGCTTTTTAGCTCCATTATTCTCAGCAGTAATATAAAAGTAAAAAGAAAATCACCATGTTTAAATATGCCTTTGATATATTAACACTTGACGACATGTCGATAATATGTCGACGCTATCTACGTATTATTATTTCTTGTGATTTTGAATTAAGAATATTATAATATTGTGGACAATTTTAGTCCATTATTCTTATATATTCTTATATACTCGGGAATTATGCACTTGAACTAAGAAATCATCATCAAGTCATGAATTGCTAAAAATGGAACTATTGAAAAGTATAGAGACTTTGATTTCATACTTCGAGAATGTAAATTCCAATATTTATTCAAAGGTAAAACAGATTGGAGGATAAATAGATCGGAGGATACGTTGTATGTTGGAAACAACCGTTATGCTATTAATTGCAGTACCCGTACTGTTTTCACTTTTATTTGTAGCCCTTCCCAAATCATTATATAAAATTCTTGCTTGGGCTTTTTTTATAATTGGGACTTATCTTGCGGTCCAGTTAGTTATGGATGGTGTTGGAGTCTATGAAATAACTGGATCGAGTTTTGCGACTGTAGAAAATATAGTCCTTGTGCTGGAAGTAGTTATATTACTCTTTATATTTGCCATGGCAATAAAATATAAAAATTGGCCTACACTTGGACTAGCTGTAATTCAAGCCGCTATAGCTGCTTATTCTTTTATGAACGTTGCAGAAGCGGAAGGTGCTTTATTTAATATTGATCAATTCTCACAGATAATGATTTTAATAGTAAATATAATCGGTACTGCGATTATACTGTTCGCAACCGGCTATATGGACGTATATGAGCACCACAGACACCTAAACAGGCAGAGAACATTTTACTTTACAATGAGCTTCTTCCTGGCAGCCATGAATGGGCTTGTCATGGTTGATACTCTGGGCTGGCTCTTTCTTTTCTGGGAAATTACAACCCTGTGTTCATTTGTATTGATCTCATACAACCTGGATGAAGAAGGAATAAACAATGGTTTCAGAGCTCTGGCTTTGAACATGATAGGTGGAATTACTTTTTCGTTAGCTATATTTATCCTAGCTACCCAGTTAGATATAGTTAACCTTTCTGAGATAGGAACCAGTGCAACAGCAGCCGCAGTAGCTCTTCCTGTCGCCTTACTTTGCATTGCAGGTTTTGCAAAATCCGCTCAGATGCCTTTCCAGAGCTGGCTTCTTGGTGCAATGGTAGCTCCCACCCCAGTTTCTGCCTTACTGCACTCAAGCACAATGGTTAATGCGGGTGTCTACCTGATTGTTAAACTTGTCCCAGCTTTTGCGGGAACATCACTTGGGACTGCAATTGCAATTTATGGAGCTTTCACTTTCGTTATGTGTTCCGCTTTAGCTCTGTCTCAAAGGAACGCAAAAAGAGTGCTTGCTTATTCGACAATTGCAAACCTGGGATTAATTATCGCTAGTGCCGGAATTGGTTCCCCTCTGGCTGTAGCTGCAGCAATTATGCTTATTCTGTTCCACGCCATATCAAAAGCCCTGCTCTTCCTCTGTACAGGTGAAATTGAACACACTATAGGAAGCAGAGATATTGAGGATATGTCTGGCTTAATAAAGAAAGCCCCCCTTCTCACAACCCTTGCAGCTCTGGGAATGGTATCCATGCTCCTGCCTCCTTTTGGTGTCCTGCTCACAAAATGGGTATCAATGGAAGCTGCTGCAAGCAACCCTATTGTGATAGTATTCCTTATACTTGGAAGTGCACTCAC
>JBNAKO010000110.1:0-6121 GCA_049706495.1 Methanosarcina sp.
CCTAAAACACGATGGCAGTTCTGGATAGACCGCGGAGGCACGTTTACTGATATAGTAGCCCGCACCCCTGATGGAAAATTAACAACTCACAAACTTCTTTCCGAGGACCCGAATCATTATAAAGATGCAGCCATGCACGGCATTCGCCAGATTCTTGGGCTGCCTGCAGATTCGGCTTTTCCCGAGGGGTTAATAGAATCTGTAAAAATGGGAACAACAGTAGGGACAAATACACTTCTTGAAAGAAAAGGAGAGCGTACAATACTTGTTATAAACAGGGGATTTGGAGATCTTTTAAGAATCGGATACCAGAACCGACCTGATATTTTTGCTCAGAAAATTGAACTTCCAGACCAGCTCTATGAGCAAGTTATCGAAGTTTCCGGAAGATATGGCACAGATGGTAAGGAAATTGTGCTCCTGGATCTTGAGCATGCAAAAAAAGAACTTGAAATGGCTTTTAAAGCCGGGATTCGCTCAGTTGCAGTTGTGCTTATGCACGCATACCGATACCCTGAGCATGAACTTAAACTCGGGAAACTTGCCAGAGAGATTGGTTTTACACAGGTATCTTTGTCTCATGAGGCCAGCCCTTTAATAAAAATAGTAAGCAGAGGGGAAACTGCTGTAGTTGATGCATATCTTTCACCTGTGCTTCGCAGATACGTGGATATGGTCCAGAAAACTCTGGAAAAAAATGGGGAAAAAGAGTCTGAAGAACAAGCAGAAGCAAAAACTGAAGCAAAAATGGTACAAGAAACATTAAAAGAAATGCTAAAAAAAGAAAAAAATGGGGAAACTAGGGAAATTGGGGAAATAGAAGGAATTAAAAGAACAGAAAAAACAGGGAAAACAAATGGATTAGAAAAAAGAGAAGGAGTACAAATAAAAGAAATAAAAGAAAAAAGAGGCTCCGGGCTCCCCAGACTCCTGTTCATGCAGTCCAGCGGAGGGCTCATAGATGCAGAAGCATTTCAGGGCAAGGACTGCATCCTTTCCGGACCTGCAGGGGGAATTGTAGGAGCAGTTGCAACTTCAATAATGGCAGGAGCAGAAAAAGTAATCACTTTTGATATGGGAGGCACGTCCACAGACGTAGCCCAGTACAGTGGGGAATATGAGCGCAGCCTTGAAACCGAAATTGCAGGGATACGCCTCCGCTCGCCTATGATGCGGATACATACCGTCGCTGCAGGCGGGGGTTCCATCCTCCATTATGAAGGAGGAAGGTTCAGGGTGGGCCCGGATTCTGCAGGCTCGGAACCTGGCCCTGCATGTTACCGAAAAGGAGGGCCTCTTACAGTTACGGATTGCAATGTAATGCTCGGGAAATTGCAGCCAGAGTTTTTCCCGAACCTTTTCGGACCAGGTGCAGACGAACCTCTGGATTCCGAACTTGTGCGAAGAAAATTCGCTGACAAGGCAAATGAAATTTCGGAAACAAATTCAGGAAATAACAACCCTTGGACACCTGAACAGGTAGCCGATGGCTTTCTTTCGGTTGCAGTCGAAAATATGGCAAATGCTATTAAGAAAATCTCTGTCCAGAGAGGCTACAATATAAAAGAATACACTCTCTGCTGTTTCGGGGGGGCAGGAGCCCAGCATGCATGTAAAGTTGCAGACAGCCTTGGCATCAAAAGAATCTTTATCCATCCGTATGCAGGTGTGCTTTCTGCGTATGGGATGGGACTTGCAGACCAGAGGCTGATAAAAGAAAGCTATATAGGAACTGAACTCTCTGGCGAATTAATCGATCAATTGAAATCGGTTTTTTCCGAGCTTGAAAAAGAAGGAAAAGCGTCAATGCTCGAACAGGGCGTAAGTAAGGATTCGATTACAGCCCTCCTTAAAGCGCATATACGCTATGCAGGTTCGGATACACAATTAAGCGTCAATTTTGCAGATAAAGAGATTTTAAAGGCTAATTTTGAAGAAGCACATAAAAAAAGCTTTGGATTCGTAATGGAAAACAAACCTCTTGTTGTTGAAGCCGTCTCTGTTGAAACTATTGGAATTTCAGAAAGAGTTTCTGATTCTGTCCTGGAACTCAAAGAAAATCCTGTTTTTCCCCAGGCTGCAGACGTACAGATGTATACCAATGGAGAGTTTTACACCACTCCTGTTTTTAAAAGAGACGAGCTTCTACCCGGAACTTCCGTAAACGGGCCTGCTATCCTTATTGAAAAGAATACAACTATAATAATTGAACCAGAGTGGGAAGGAGAAATTACTGCGCATAATCATCTTCTCCTGAGCCGCAAAACCCCGCTCCCGACCCGTACAGCCATAGGGACAGATGTCGATCCTGTAATGCTTGAAATCTTCAATAACAGGTTTATGTCCGTTGCCGAGCAAATGGGATATACTCTGCAGAATACAGCTTATTCCGTAAATATAAAAGAAAGACTGGACTTTTCCTGTGCGATTTTTGACAGCGAAGGCAGCCTGATAGCAAATGCGCCTCATATCCCTGTTCATCTGGGCTCAATGGGAGAATCCGTAAAAGCCCTTATTAATACACAGGCTTCAAAAATGAATCCAGGCGATGTATATCTTCAGAATTCTCCATATCATGGAGGAACACATCTCCCTGATATCACAATTATCACTCCGATGTTTGGAAGTTCAGGAAAAATCCTGTTTTACCTGGCTTCCAGGGGCCATCATGCAGATATAGGAGGAATAAGTCCGGGATCAGTGCCTGCTCACAGCACAACGATTGAAGAAGAAGGAGTATTAAGCGAAGGCATAAAAATAGTCAAGCAAGGCCATTTCTGCGAAGAAAAGCTAAGAGCCTGGCTAGGTTCCGGAAAATACCCTGCAAGAAATCCTGAACAAAATATAGCTGATATAAGGGCTCAGATAGCAGCAAATGAAAAAGGAGTGCAGGAACTTTACAGGATGGTAGACGAATTTTCTCTCGAAACCATTACGGCCTATATGCAGCATGTGCAGGATAATGCTGAAGAAGCAGTTCGAAGAGTTATTGATAAGCTGTCAGATGGGGAATTTACCTATGTACTCGATGATGGGAGTGCAATTAATGTAAAGGTTACCATTGACCGCAAAAATCGATGCGCCAAAATTGATTTTACTGGCACGTCTCCCCAGCTTTCAAGTAATTTTAATGCTCCAGCTTCAGTTTGTATAGCTGCAGTCCTTTATGCTTTCAGGATGCTTGTGAAAAGCGAAATTCCGCTGAATGCAGGCTGTTTAAGGCCCCTTGAGATCATTATTCCTGAAGGCTCGATTCTCAGGCCCGAATATCCTGCAGCAGTGGTTGCAGGGAACGTTGAAACCTCGCAGTATATTGTTGATGCCCTTTTCGGAGCGCTTGGAGTACTTGCTGGCTCTCAGGGTACAATGAATAATTTTACTTTTGGAAACTCTGAGTTCCAGTACTACGAGACTATTTGCGGAGGAGCAGGGGCAGGTCCGGGATTTCCAGGGGCAGATGCTGTACATACTCATATGACAAATTCGAGAATTACAGACCCCGAAATTCTTGAAACAAGATTTCCGGTTTTGCTCGAAGAATTTTCCATCCGGAAGGAAAGTGGAGGAGAAGGAGAGTGGAGAGGAGGAAACGGAGTTATCCGGAAACTCAAATTCCTGAAAACAATGAAAGCTTCAATTCTCTCAAGCCATAGAAAATTTCCTCCTTTCGGGCTTAAAGGGGGGCTGCCTGGGAAATGCGGAAAGAATCTGCTTATTCGCGGAAAAGGTGAAGTTTTCGAACTTGAAGGAACTGCTGAGACCGAACTTGAAAGTGGAGATATTTTTGTGATTGTAACTCCAGGCGGTGGGGGATACGGTATATACGGAGAAAAGAAGAGATAATTAAGAAAGAGACAATGAAAAATTAAGTGATGGAAAAAACGCAATAAAAAAGGGCAATAAAAAAGGGCAATAGAAAAAAGGCAGAAAAACTAAAATAAAAATGTTAAAAATTAGGATGAAAAAGTTATAAAAAATTAAAAGTTGAGTTTGCTGGGAAGCAGACTTTTTTATTTTATAATTCTGTAGGTATATTTGAAATTTCCTCCGGGCTTTCCATCGTTATCGCCGTCCAGAGGTATCCCATTTTCGCCCATTATAAATCCTGAACCAGTTTCCGTTCCAAGCAAATTGATTGTTATTTCAGCTCCTGAGTCCCCCATTGGATATTCGCCGGAAGGACGGAACATCAGCATTCTTGAACCTGCATCCACAACGCCTTCTACACGCTCATTTGATACGGAACTTCGCACAATTACAGTTTCTTTTGTAATGGTTGCATTGTTCATGGGCGTATCAAATTCAATCCAGATAGGAGAATCGTGTCTGAAAGCAAAAGTTTGCCTGTCAGGGTAAATACACTTTACTTTAGGAGGAG
Organism: Methanosarcina sp.; assembly: GCA_049706495.1. Lineage (GTDB taxonomy): Archaea > Halobacteriota > Methanosarcinia > Methanosarcinales > Methanosarcinaceae > Methanosarcina. Next base: position 4,379 of record JBNAKO010000110.1, read on the forward strand.
CTTTTTTAGGTCTGAAACGAACTGGAATCGATTTTAATGGCTTTGGAAGGGATTTACTGTGCATACGTTTTTTAATGGTGTATGCAATTGCAGCCCCTGTAAATAAACCCAGCAAAAATTTACACCACTTATCCCTTCTAGGCATCATATATCATCTCTTTATTGTACAGCGATTTTACTCTTATGCCTCTTGTCCATCTGTTTTTTAGCAACGTATAAAATCGCAATTCCGGCAAGTGCCCCAACAGCCCCAATGGCTATGCCGGAAGCCCCGGCGACTGCTCCTGTAACAACGTGCTTACGTCCCTTCACTTTAGACCCCCCTTCAATTTCACTCGTTTCTATTTCTTCGGTTTCTACCACTATTTCATTGTCTTCAGATTTTGCGGATTTAAGTTTTTTAAGGATATAGGCTCCGAGAGCTAATTCAGCATATTTTTTTAGTAAGCCTGAATTCTGCTTCGAAGAACTCTCTTTCTTAATCTTATCCATAAGATAAGCGCTTAGCAAAAGCTTACCGAATTTACTTACATTTAACAATTACATACCCCCTTAAGAATTCCCTGCCGGAAACCACTTTAATTTATTATCTTCCAGAAAGGAAAGTAGTTTAACTTAATTCGTGTATCTATCTTATAGTTCACATCTTATATAATGGCAACTATATAAAATATATAAATAGATTGGAAACTGAAAATTGTATCCAGACTATTTTTAAGCTCCAGGATAAAACCTGAAATTTATTAAAAAGAATAGGAAATTTTCGTATTATACCAACTTAAAATAAGAGAAAAAACACATTAAAAAAGAAAAAGTTAAAGATTATTAAGGATTTTCTCCTGGCAAACTTTTTTGGAGAGAATCTTTTTTCCAAAAAGTACAACTCATGCCTCATAAAATAAAATTAAAAATTAAAAATTAATAATAACCGGAACAATGATCACGAAAAACATTTTGTATTATCGAAAAGAAGATTAAGATTATGAAGCAATCAATTGGGGCAAAGACTCATGCATTTCCGACTCCTACCTGGGTTGTCGGCACGTATGACATGAACGGAAAACCGAACGGTATGACTGTAGCCTGGGCAGGGATTTGCTGTTCAAACCCTCCATGCATAACCGTATCCTTAAGAAAAGCCACTTACAGCTACGCAGGGATTATGGAAAATAAAGCGTTTACCGTAAGTATTCCTTCGGAAGCTCATGTAAAAGAAGCTGACCATTTCGGGATTGCAAGCGGGAGAGACGAAGATAAGTTCGAAACTACCTGCCTGACCCCTGTAAGAAGTGAGGTTGTGCCTGCTCCGTATGTAGGAGAATTTCCAGTTATCCTTGAATGCAAACTTCTTCATGCCATAGAAATAGGCCTTCACACAATGTTTGTTGGAGAAATAGTGGATATTAAAGCTGAAGAATCCGTCCTTGATGAAAAAGGAAATCTTGACATAGAAAAAATCCGGCCTATCATATATTCTACAGGAAACAGAAATTACTATGGAGTTGGGGAATTCCTCGGAACGGCTTATTCGATAGGAAAAGATTTCTAAATGACCAGGAATTAAAGAAAGTCAGGATATACTCGCAGCCTGAACATTTTATTAAATATTCTCAACTTTTAAGATAATATAAATATTTTTTATAACATAATTATTTTTTTATTAATATACAGGATATGAATAACAATAATAATGAACAAATAATAATGAAAAAACAATAACGAGCAAATAATAATAATAATAAT
>JBNAKO010000111.1:0-1136 GCA_049706495.1 Methanosarcina sp.
TTATCTCTTCACTTTTAGAGTAGATTTTTCGGAGTAGGCGTTGAAGTATTTTTTTGTGGAATAGGTCTTTGCTATGTGGTCTTGTTAGATGAGAACGCAATTTATACTAGGAGCTCAACATATATAATATTTTTAACGCATAATATTAGTTAAATTAACTATGTTTAAGACATACATTTAATTTTTTTTGATTAGTTTAACCTTATAGTACTTAACTAACATAGTATTTTATATAAATTATATAATTTTTCTTTTTTTATTTATTGGTTTCAATATAGCATGTTAGAAAAAAAATTCTCAGAACATTTTAGAAAATCGGAAAATACAGGTTTTTATAGTTATCAGGTCTTACCGGTTTTCAAGTATTAGAGTATAAATATATTTCATTGATTTTTTAAAAAATAATATATACTGTTAGGATTAATTATTTTACGCAATATCAATTGGGACAAAGGAGGAATAGCATCACAAAAATAAGTTTAATTTTGATTCTTCTTTTTTGCATGTTGCTTACGGCAAGTACTGCTTCTTCGGAACCGTTATCAATTATAAAAGAAGGTGTGCGTACTTACCCTGCAAGTTCCTATCTTGCAAAAGCGCCCTTATCGGTATGTATAAATGAAGACGAAAGCTACAAAACACTTAGTGAGGTAAATAGTTTAAGCGAAACCCCTAAAGATTATAAATCTGGAAAAAACGAGCAATATTCCATCCAACCTGAAGATCAAGAAGAGAATCCCTCGAAATCGGATTCCAAGCATAGCTGGGGATGGGTTGATAATTTACTTCCATAGTTAACCTTCACTTCTATAGATATTATATGCATCTATGGAATGATAGCTCTGGTGTAGAAGAATTATTATTAACAAATAATTTCCTTTTTTCTTTTTTATTCATTTTTATTTTCTGACTTTTTTTGACTAATAGTTCAATATTATAACATCAATTTTATAATTGCATTTCTATAATTACATTCATAATAAATTAAATCCCGGAGGTCATAAAAGTAAAAATTGTCTTAGAGCCTATCCGAAAAGTAAAATAACTACATTTTAGTGTAATGTTGATTAGTGGCAACACGAAAAAACGGACACGACTACGAGATCCCTGAAGAATTCTGGAATAAAATCAAACCA
>JBNAKO010000112.1:0-10973 GCA_049706495.1 Methanosarcina sp.
TGAGCTCATCCCAAAACTAATTTTTATTCGACATCAATAAGATTTTGAAAATCATTTTCCGTATCATAAGATCAATTGATTATTTCAAATTCCAGATATAATAACATAAACCTGAGTTTTGGGATAGGCTCAATAACAATAATAATAACTGAAACACAATATTGAGAGGAATAGAGTGGAGTTTTGGGATCAGCTCTATTATTTTTATCAAATTTATTTATTGAAACATATTTTAACAGAGCTTATTTTATAGAGTTATAAGATCCCAGGGCTTCCAAAAATATAAAAAAGAATAGGTATTAGAGTTTTTACATAAATCTTTCAAATCTTTCCTTTCTTGCTTTACAGATTGGGCAAATTCCCGGAGGCTCGTCCATAGCGCAAAGGTAACCACAAACCTTACATCTCCAGACTGGTTTTGAAAGTTGACCTGAAAAATCCATTGTTTCCATCATCTCCTCTCTTTTCTTTTCCTCAGCTCTTTGAGCATCTCTTTCTTCTTTAGGAGGACGTCTTTCTGGAATAGATTCTATTCTCCTTTCTCCTCGAATTACATCATCAGCAACATAAAGGGCACAGTAGCAGGCTCCATAATCGTTAAGGTCGGGGTCCCTGTAATAACAGGGGCAAACAATGTCCAGATCTTCTTCAAGGTTATTAGCAGAAAGCCTGCAGGGACAGGACCAGTACCCATAACGCTTTTCGTTAACAAGGAGCCCCCGCACAAGATCTTTCGTGAACTCAACATCAGGATTAAGATGATATCCCGATTTTTCTACCTGCTCATTCAGACGCCTGTAAACTTTATCTACTTCTTCTTCAGAAATTCCTTCGTCTTCGGCTTCTTCAACCTTTACCACCCTGAATCCCCCTTAAAAGCCAAGGGCTTCTCGAATTTCTTTTTCTTTATAACCTACAATTGTCTTATCCCCGTTTATAACGGTAGTAGGGAAAGAAAGCGAAGGATTAAAGCGTCTTACTTCTTCAACAACCTTTTCTTCTTCATCTCCGTCAAGCTGGTCTACAAAAATATAGTCAAAATCTATACCAAGGTCAGTCAGTAATTTTTTTGTCTTTTTGCACCAGACACAGGTACTAAGCCCATACATTACAACATTACCTTTGTCGATCCCGGAAACGTGGCTTCCCTTGTCTTTGTTCTGATTAAATAGATCCATTATGTATCCCCCTGATGATTGAAATTTACGGTTCTATAATTTTTATTTTATCCACTCTTAATTTTATTATTATTATTTTGCTTTATTTTTACTATTTCTAAAACCATATTTTCACTTTAGTATTTACAAATTTTGATTAAACAAATTACAGGTCTTGTAAACTGCTTATAAGAAAATATGGAATAAAGTATATAAAATTAGACATAAACTTACTAAAAGCCTGAGATATAATAAAATTTTGAAAAGTTTTAATTAAGAGCCTATCCCAAAAGTAATATTATGTTGAAATTATAAATATACTTTCATGTCATTTCGTGAAATCGATGATGCTCTATGGGAATCCATAGAGCCCCATCTTCCTTCACAGAAACCATATACTGGAAGACCTCGCCGTGATATGCGAAAGTTAATGAACGGTATTTTGTACGTTGTTATGACGGGTTGTACGTGGAAAGATGTCCCCTGCCGCTATGGCTCCAAGTCAACAGTGCATAGATTTCATCTATATTTATGTGAAAATGGGATATATCAGCAAATCTTTAATGAACTTTTAAATAAAGGTTATGATTTGAAGAAAATAGATCTTTCTCATTGTTTTACCGATACAAAAGATATTCCTGCTAAAAGGGGGAAATATCGGGTATGATAGTTACAAAAAAGTAAAAGGAATAAAATTAAGCGCTTTAGTTGATTTACAGGGTTTACCTCTCTCTATTATTGTTTCCCCTGCAAACAAAAACGACTCAACTCTTTATATTCCTACACTTAAAAATTTTAAAATAAAAAGAAGTAAAGGAAGGCCTGTTAACAGGCCTTCCAAAGTGACAGCTGATGCAATGTATGATGCAGCTAACATAAGAAAATATAACATAAAAAGAGTAATAAAGACAAATATTCCAGTAAATTTAAGAAACCAAAAGAAAGGAAAAAAGAAAGTAAGAAGACCTATAAAGGTGGATCAAGAAGAATATAAAAAGAAAAGCGCAATAGAAAGGTTCTTTAGTTGGATAGAGTCATGTAAAAAAGTATTTCCAAGATATGAGATCAAAGAAATTTCATACCTCGGAGTTGTAATCTTAGCAGCAATAATGAGATTAGCTGAAGTTTTGGGATAGGCTCTAATATAAAAAGACCGGATTTATAATATGGGACTAAATATAATAAACTAATAATATAATGTACTGATAATATAATATAAGATAATAACATGATAATATATACTATATAATATATAATAATATAGTTAAAAAATGGTTGAAAAAATCGGAAAATATGATAAGCCTTAATTCTTATTTATAGAAAAATTAAGAAAAAGCAAGAATATTTTCGATTCTTGCTGTTTAAGCTACCCTTTAAGCCTGCCTCTTAAGATTACAAAAATTGCACAAATTTTACTAAACTTAGCTGCTTCGATTACAGGAAATAAAACGCTATTAAGGGCTATTTAACAAATCGGACTTGTTTTATTCCAGTTGAATTATTTTATTAGTCCTTTCTGGACATACCAGTCATAATCATGTGCAAAGCGTTCTTTATTGGATTTTGCAAGCTGACAGAAATATTCTGCACGCTGGCTATGGGCTTCATCCTGTTCAGGATATTTAAGTTCTCCTTTTATTGATTTTACCAGCTTTTTTCCAAGTTCTTTTGCAGGTTCCAGGGCTTTCTCAAGTGCTGAGGGATCTCTCCCAATTATTACTCCAGCCTCGCCCACTACAGTAAATCCAAGAGTCATAAGCACGCCGTTCATGTATTTTAAAACTTCATCAGCCCCACTCCCACCTGCTGTACAGACCGAACACCCGAATTTTCCAATTAGCATCTGACAGTGGATTGCATCGGAAAGCCGGTCAAAAAAGGCCTTCATAGGAGCGGGAACAGAGTTTATGTAATTAGGAGCCCCAAGCACAATCCCTTCTGCATCCATAACTTTTTCAAAAAGCTCTTCGAAATCATCAGGTAAGGGGCACTCTCCAGTAGCGTAACATGTTCCGCAACCATTACAGTACTCGATACGGAGTTTATACAGATCTATAAGCTCTGTTTTTGCTCCTTCGGATTCAGCCCCTTCAAGGACTGACTTTAACAGTTGTAAAGTATTGCTGGCATCCCCTCTGGGGCTTGCATTAATTCCAATTATTTTCATATCCAATTCTCCATGCATCTTAAAGTAATGAGCTCATCCCAAAACTAATTTTTATTCGACATCAATAAGATTTTGAAAATCATTTTCCGTATCATAAGATCAATTGATTATTTCAAATTCCAGATATAGTAACATAAACCTGAGGGGATAGGCTCAATATCAATTTAATGGCTTTTTATTTTTCCAGGCATACCTAATTTTACGCCTGAAGCACTTTTGCCTCTAGTAAGAGATGCGAATATTCCAATAAAGCATAAGACTGTAAACAAAATAAAAGCATAATGTACGCTGAGAATAAATTCGGGATAATATTCAGGAGTAATCTCAACAGGGCCTATGACCACTGCAAAAATCATCATTGTAATGCCCATTGAAAGCATCTGGCCAAGAAGCCGCATGGTCCCGTTCATCCCGGATGCAACCCCATAAAACCTTTTATCTACAGAGCTCATAATAGCGTTGGTATTTGGAGATGAGAACAAACCAAAACCCACTCCAAGTATTAACAAACTGAACATAAAATACCACAGAGGAGTGGTTTCTTTAAGGAATATCAGCAGGGAAAGTCCAAGCGTAGTAAAAGCCATCCCTGCAGACGCAACAATTCTGGGTTCTATTCTGTCAGAGAGTTTGCCTGCAATCGGGGAAATTAAAGCCTGGACAACAGGCTGAGCTGTCAGGATAAGCCCGGCATGTACAGGAGTGAAGCCTTTTGTATACTGCAGGTCAAGCATTAAAAGAAAACCCACTGCAAAAGTTGCACTGTAATTTATAAGAGCAGACAGGTTTGAAAAGGCAAAAATTCGATTTTTGGTAAGTAGACTTACGTCAAGGACAGGGGATGGAACCCTGATTTCGTATAAGGCAAAAATTAGGATTCCTATAAGGCCTGCAGCTATAAGTGCCCCGCCTTTAAAGTCCGGAAGAACAGAAAATCCGTACATAATAGCAACTATTGAAAGCCCATAAATAATCGACCCTATAAGGTCAAACCTTTCACCCTTACATTCAGCCCATTCTCCTTTTAACTTCCAGAGAATAAGAGCCACTACAGTAATTCCTATAGGGACATTGACAAAGAAAATACTTCTCCAGCCAAGATACTGGGTCATTAAACCTCCAAGAGAAGGTCCTATGGAAAGCCCGATGTACACTGCAGTAATATATATGCCAATGGCTTTTCCACGTTCACCGGGAGGGAAAACCGAAGTAACAATGGCAACCCCTGTCCCGAAAATCATTGCACTTCCAAGGCCCTGAATTACTCTTACCCCAATTAACATCTCTGTTGACGAGGCCATAGTCATTACTAAAGATGCAAGGCTGAAAATGCTGATCCCGTAAAGGAAAATTTTCTTTCTTCCATAAATATCAGCAATTTTTCCAAAAGGAACAAGAAAAACTGCTGAGGAAAGCAAATAGGCTGTTGAAACCCAGGCAAGAGCGATTGCATCCATATGGAACTCATCCCCCAGAGTACGAAGTGCAGCATTGACTGCGGAGCCATCAAAAGGAGTAATAAAACCTGAAAGGATTGCAATAAGCATTACAATCCTTTTTTCTGTAGGCACAACTGGAGCCGGGGGAATTCGGCAGATTTCCGGGACGTCTGCATTTGAGCCTTTATTTTCGGTAGAAAATTCAGGATTATTTGTTTTTACTCCCATATCAATCATTGATATGTAACACCTTCTTTGCCAGAGAGCAAATCAAGGAAAATTGAAACAGAGCTGTACATGGAAAATATATTTACAGCCTCTCTGGCAGGTATTTTCTTAATAGTGTTTTTCCTCATTGTGGACAATACATAATTTCCAATATAATTTATTTGTTATTAAATATTAGAGCAATTAACCAATTTTAATTTTGAAAAGATTCATACGCCTAAAAGTTATTAACACTATAAATAATCTTAATCTTGATCTTAATTTTAAAACAGGAATTAAGTTTAATGGTAATAATGGACAATAGTTTTAAGACAATAGCTCCACTATTTAAATAAATGCCTTCTAATAATAAATATTCAGGTTAAAAACTACAGATTAAATTAAAATACCAGAGTAAACTTTAATTAAAAACGCCCTAGAACCTTTTTAATAACTTCTAAATATATAAATTAATTTAATTAATTTGATATGAACGAAGTAAAATATAAATATAACAAGATCTGGTAAGCAGATTATTTCAGTCAATATTTATCTGAGTGAATTTTAAAAGTAGGGCAACAGTAAATAATGAAAGTAAAACTGATCAAATTACAATTTACAAATAATCTAAAGAAATTGAAGAAAAAAGTGAAAATTAATCTTCCACTAGGGTATAGGGACACTATAGAGGTTATAGACTCACAATGAATGAAATAATAACTTGGATATTGATTGCACTCTGCCTGATGCAATCAGCTATCTTTTCCGGAATGACAATAGGAGCTTTTGGACTTGGCAGGCTCAAGCTTGAGATTGAAGCCGAAGCAAATAACGAACAAGCTATAAAAATCTTGAAGATGCGGCGAGATTCTAATTTTCTACTTACAACAATGCTCTGGGGAAACGTGGGTGTAAATGTACTCATTGCTCTGCTTACTGATTCTGTGCTAACAGGAGCTACAGCTTTTTTATTCTCTACGTTTGTAATTACATCTTTCGGAGAGATTGTGCCTCAGGCTTATTTTTCAAGAAATGCTCTTAAGCTTGGAGCAAAATTTGCTCCTCTAGTTCGTTTTTATCAGTTTTTACTCTATCCCGTAGCCAAGCCAACAGCTCTTATCCTTGATTGGTGGCTTGGCAGAGAAAAACTTGAGTTGTTTAAGGAACAAGCTATACGGATTATGCTCGAAAAGCATATAGAATCCACAAAATCCGATATAGGTACTTTTGAAGGAATAGGAGCCCTGAACTTTCTTTCAATAGATGATGTCAGCATTTCCGATGAGGGTTCAATAATAGATTCCAGAAGTATAATTTCCCTTCCAATAGAGAATAATCGTCCCATTTTTCCCTCTTTTAATAGGGAACCCTCAGACCCTTTTCTACAAAAGATAGAAGTTTCAGGGAAAAAATGGGTAATTATTACTGCCCCTAATAATGAACCGGTTATGGTACTTGATGCCGATGGTTTTCTAAGGGATGCAGTTTATAAAAAAGGACCATTTATTCCCCTTTCTTACTGTCATTTTCCTGTGGTTGTAAAATCCCCTAAAACAAGACTTGAAAGGGTAATCCGGCAGTTCAGGGTTTATCCTCAACACCCTGAAGACGATGTAATTGATCAGGACCTGATTCTCTACTGGGGAGAGGAAAAAAGAATTGTAACAGGTTCGGACATTCTGGGCCGCTTGCTTCGCGGGATTGTAATTGAATGTGAAGTGGGTACGGGGTGTGAAATAACGACTCAACAATCGCAACCGGGAATTATAAAAAGGCCAACTTTAAGAAGAGAAAGTAAAAGTGAAGGAAAAGAAGAAAAAAGAGAAGAATAAGATTTTTTAAGATTCTCTATCGGGACCTTTAATTCATTATTTTAATTTTTTACTTATAATTTTTTAACTCATGATTTTTTTACTTATAATTTTCTTATTTTTCATAGGCGGGAAGTGTTACAAAGCCCCTTTCCTCGAGTGTTGAACCAACTGAAAAGTGATAAAGATCCTGGTATTCAAAGCCCTTAAGCCCGATTACATCATGCAGAGGGTCATCAAAAAAGCACCCGATTCCGCAGCCTCTAAGCCCGTAGGCTTCGGCTTCAAGGTAAAGAAGCTGTCCAAGAATTCCGCATTCCCAGATAAGATATGGGTAGATCCACGGGCCGAATTCATTCAAAGGTTTTTCGAATTCCGAAAGCATACAGACAGTAAAACACGCATCAGCAGCTTTTCTTTGTGAACAGGAGAGTTGAGCTATAAAATTGTGCAGGGTTTCTTCCATGAGCAAATAAAACTCCAGTTCCTCAGGGCAGTTTTTGGGTTTCTCCCAGAGAAAATCAGACCTGATAGCAGCTTTAAAATTTTCTTTTTCTTCAGACTTGCGGAGGAAAATATAAAGGCCGGGAAGAAGATCTTTTACTCTGTTCACAAAAAATAACATGTGAGTGTATGAACCAAGAGATAGGGGATTAAAAATCGGATTGTTTTCAGGAAGGCATTTTTTCAGGATCTCATAAAAAACCTCTATATCCATATATGCACTGTTATCCATCTCAAGCGCACTTCTTCTTTTATGAATAATTTGACGCAATGGGGATAAGGGAGAAACCTCGAGATTTTCCAGATTCTCCTTGGAATCTTTGCTTAAAGAGCTTTTCTTGGAGTTTGAAAAATGTGCGAAACTTCCGGAGCTTGCAGAATTTTCAGAAACATCTGAAGTCGAAGAAACTTGAGACGATGAAGAACCAGTATCTGGTTTCAAATTAAATCCTTTTTCTTTAAAAAGGTCTGTCTCTTTTTTTCTGGTTCCAATAATTGCTTTATCAATGCCCTCCCATTCAATATGTCTCGGGCTTAATATACTTGGAACCCCATCCCAGGAAAGGGAATTGAAACTGGAAATTATGCTGGAAGGCAGTTTTTTAATATGGCATTCCTCACCTGCAGGATAGATTGCAAGCAAACATGCAGGTTCTTCTTTTTCGGGTCCTTTTTTCCCGGGAATCCCGAGAAGTGTTGAAATTTCTTCCGAGCTTATGTCTGCAAGTAAATCAGTTTTCCAGCCAAGTCCAGCCGCAGCAAATGTTATGGCCCCAATTGCATGTCCTAGATCATGGTTTCCATATCTAAAAGCTCTAAGCCCGTATTTCCAGGAAACCCGCCAGTAGATCGTAGAAAGACCTACAAAAAAAGTGCCCTCAGGAAAATCGGAACTAAGGGATCTCCAGGTATTTTCTGGAAATTCAGTTCTTAATTCAAGGGCGTGCGGCAGTGGAGCATAATGACAAACACCCGGTTTTCCCAGAAGTTCTTTTACAGGGCCGGAAATAAAATAAACCTCAGTTGGATGTAAGTTTCCGCTTGAAGGATTTACGCGCAGGGCCCATTTTGATCCCCCTGCTCTTCTCCAGGCCGAAATTGCAAAACTATCAAAAAAAAGCCTTGAAATTGTTTTATAATTTAATTCTGAGGGTTTCAGCCTTTCCGGGGCAAAAGCTTGCTCATAAGCAGGAAAAAGTTCGGCGTCCAATTCTTTTTCAGTCCATCTCTCAAGAGTCAGGTCACGTGTTCCCTGGTAATTCAGGAATGGATCTGGTTGATTTAACATGTCCAGGCGATGAGGCCCTGGAGCTAAGGCTTTGAAGTTATGCTTGCTTGTCTGGTGATAAGCCAGTATTGCTTCGAGTTCCGGTTTCATTAGAGGACACCAGCCATAATCAAATGCAAATAGTTTAAATTGAGGTTTAGCTTTATATTAAGTCTAAACAAAGCTTATTCTGATGACTTTTTTATATTTACGGGGCTTCAGGTGCGGTTTTTCTAAAGTCCAATTTTCTCCAGCGGTTCTGAAAGCTTGCCTTAAAAACGTTTTACCCCTGACTTTTGAACCCTATTGAAATAGGGCTTCCATGATCCTTAAATTTATTTATTGCATAGCTTATTTTAAGAAAAAGTTAAAAATAGATTTGAATTCGGATTCAAATTTGGATTCAAATTCGATTATAAATTCGTTTATTTAAGGCCTGGTTATAAGAAGATAGAGACAGAGCGAGACAATTGCCCCTGCAAACGTTGCCAGGAAATTGACCCCGCTATTTGAAAGTTTCCCTTTTTTCTGAAAAGTAGCTCCAAGCAGGCTGTCTATATTAGTTCCTAGAAAACCTCCCGCAGTCGTGATAAATACTGAGAGGATAAGGTTATCTGAAACTCCGAGGACATATCCAAGGAGGCCTATGACTGCGGAGCCTAGAAGAGAGGCAAGCTCTCCAAGTGAAGAGACAGCTCCATCGGCTCCAGGTTCCGAAAGCTTGAGGGTTGTTATCATTCTTGGCCTGCCTTTTGCGGTAGTTCCTATTTCACTTGCAAGCGTGTCTCCTGTTGCTGTTGCAACCGTGCCCATATATGCGTAAATAATAGGAAGGCTGTATTCCGGGAAAACTCCATAGGCTACTGCCAGCACCAGAGCTGCAGTGCTATTTGAAAACACATTTTCGTAACTGCGGATTCCGTCTTTGGCCTGCGCGATACCTATGGCTTCTTTATAGGCAAACTTGTATCTTGTAAAGCCTCCGCCCAGGATAAAAAAAGTAAGTAAAAGTATGAACCAGGAAAACCCCCCAAATACAATAATAAGAACTCCAAGCAGTGCTGCACTTAAAAGGGCGGAAACATCGGCAATCTTTGCCCTGTAAGCCAGCCATCCGAGCAGAAATGAGAAGCCAAGAGCTATAAGCATTTTTTCCGGCGGAACCCAGTATCTGAATTCTTCAAAAATCCACATGGTCATGCCTGAGCCCAGAGGAACTGAAATATTTTTATCTATTTTTGAGGGGATCGACTCAAATAGGGAACCTGTAACTGCTCCTATTACCGCTATGAAAAATACGAGATTATATGAAACCGCAGTTTCCTGCCAGTAAACCACCCAGCCTGCCGCAAGAAATGCTGCAAGGATACGTAGTCCAAGGAAGGCAGAACTCCAGAGAATTGAAAAGCTTTTATTTTTGATCTTTTTTCTCCTTGAGATAAAATCCGAGTCAGGATCGTTCTCCGAAAAAGAGGTTTTATGGTTCCCAACCGCCGCAACTGCAAAAGCTGCAAGCACTATATAAAAAGGAAAAGTATCATCCGAGCTCGCTGAGAGTAAAGACACAAAAAGCATCAGGCTTAGAGAAAATGAAAGACTGGTCATATTTCTATCGTAACAAAACCTGCCCCTGGGAAACCGCAACCAGAAAAAAAGAATGACAGATAATAAAAAAAGGAGAAGTTCTCCGATAAAAGGAGCTACCAGGATGAGCAGGAAATATAAGACATGCATCACAGGAATTCCATTATAAGAATTTCCGCTTTTGTAAGGCTGGGCAGCTCTGTTCATCAGTGGACAACTTTTATTTTTATACTTTTTGAAGGAAGCTAAATAGAATAGACGTTACTTTATAAATATATGGTCGTTTCGGTTACGAATTATTATAGAATACAGTCAAATTTAAAAGCATCCATATTACCTGTTGTGGTCAGGAAGAAAGTACTTTTTCTTTTTTATAAATAACCTGTTTTTAAAGTCGTTAAAAAGCTCTCTAAAGTGATTTTTAATCTTTTTCTAGATATTTTAATATTTCTATACGCCCCTATCCTTTTTAGTAATAATATTAGTAGAAAAATGGCAAGAATAAGTATAATTAAAAATGACAAAATAAAAGTGAGCTTTTCAAAGAAGTTATTTTAAAAGTAAATGGATTAGATATTAAATTTAGGTAATTTTGAGTATAAAATAAGAAAAAGAAACTAGTTTATTACTAAAATATAATAAAAAATAATCCCGAGTTAATTATTAGAATACAATCAAATTAAGTTAAATTAAGTTAAATTAAAAGAGAGGCTATCCCAAAACCCATTTTTACCTATTAATTCTAATTTCTCAAAATTACTTATGTTATCAGGAGCACAGTTGATAATCTGGAACACAGGATTAAGAGCAATAATTTTGAGTTTTGGGATGGGCTCA
>JBNAKO010000113.1:0-13629 GCA_049706495.1 Methanosarcina sp.
ATCTTTGACCTTGAAAGATAGGGAATGGGTATGTCCTGATTGTAAAACAAAGCATGATAGAGACATAAATGCTGCAATCAATATCAAAAAATTCTCTCTGCAAGATCAAAATCTTATAGCTATATAATTTGATTTGACACCGTAGGAACTACGGGGATGGGCTTGTGGACTTGTGAACAGTAGTTCGAGGGATGAAGCAAGAAGCTCCGTCCTCGCTTTCATTAGAAAGCAAGGCGGGGTAGTTCACGTAAAATAGAATTTCAAAGAAATTGAATTTAAATAAAGAAAGAATTTATAATAAAGGAAAGCGAAAAAATTGAATTTAATATGAAAATTTGCTCCAATAAAGAAACTGATTGTAATAGAACAATTCGATTTGATCGAGATACGGAAGACATTTCTGCATATAAATTAAAAGCAATCCTTTTCGATATGGATAATACACTTTTTGATTTTGTAGCTGCAAAACTTAAAGCGTGCAGGGAAATCCTCTTCTATATTGAAAAAGAAAAAGGAAAGGTTGCAGGAGAACCTGCAGAACTCTTAGACTATTTTCTTCGAGGAATTTACGGTTTTGAGGATTATGAAAATATAAGCGATTATATGCAGGAAAAAGAAATGTTTTCATTGCATTCTTATTGGGAATGCTGTAAGATATATGAAAAGGAAAAACTGCAAAATCTTGAACTTTACTCAGGAGTAAAAGAGACACTTTATAATTTAAAAAAACTTGATCTTAAATTCATAATAATAACAGATGCCAGCAGATATCATGCACTTGTAAGGCTTAAACAAGTCAAGCTTCTTGATTGCTTCGATTTCTTGGTTACGTCAGATATGACAGGCACGAAAAAACCGAACCCTGCACATTTTCTCTTTGCCTTGCAGAAACTGGGGATTAAACCAGAAGAAGTTCTGGTAGTTGGAGATAGCATTCGTAGAGATATAATACCTGCCAGAAAACTTGGTATGAAAACAGCATATGCATCATATGGAGACTGGAGACCTATAGAAGATGTTGATTGCTCTTTTGATTTTAAATTGAATGAATTTTCAGAGCTTCTTACATGTATTGTGGATCTTGAGAATTCCAATTTATAAAATAATTCCAATTTATAATAAAATGACTAAAAATTGTATAACAAATAAGCTTCGACGGAAATTTTGTATAAAACAATTAAAAGAAAAGGTAAATATTCGATTATTTGGTAAGGTTCATTTTAAAATTTATTTTAAGAAAAGGAATTTTGAAGGAAAAAGAAATTTTTGGCCGTCAGACCTGAGGATTCCTTAAAGGAAAGCTGGCTAACGGCTGTTGCTCTTGAGCTATGTATTCTGAAAATTGTTTTCTTAGTTTTTAGACAAGGTCGGAATAAACAGGGTTTATATCTACTGCCCTTTCGTAAGCTTCCATTGCTTCCTGATGTTTTTTAATCCTGTCATATACAATGCCTTTTCCAATCCAGGCTTTGGTAAAGCTGGGATTGATATCAATGGCTTTTTCAAACGCTTGTAGAGCTTCTTTGTACTTTTCCAGGTCTCTTAAGGCTATTCCTTTGTTATACCAGAATCTGGAATTCTCTGGATTTATTTTTATTTTTGTATCAAAAACTTCTACTGCCCTTTCGATATACTCTTTTGCTTCTTCATTTTTCCCAAGCCAGCGCAGAGCCATCCCTTTATTGTAAAGGGCCTTCCCATTTGAAGGGTTTAATTCAAGGGCTCTGTCAAATGCATCAATTGCTTGATTAAAGCTTTTAATCTTACAAAGTCCCATTCCCTTCTTGCACCATTCGCTTGCACTCATAGAGCGCATATCATAGCTTTTCTCATACAGGCGAATAGCCTTTTCGAAGTCGTCCATGGAATCTTCATATGCCCTCATTTCCCTGAAAGCAAGTCCTCTTTTATACCAGACTGTAGGGTCTTCAGGAGCAAGTAAGATAGCCCGGGAATATGCATTCAGAGCTTCCTCATATTCCATCAAACCCATGTGCAGTTCAGCTTTCGAATACCAGGTTCTCGCATCTACGGAATTTATCTCAAGCGACCTGTTTAAAGAATTAAGAGCCTCATCATACTTTAGCAGGCCTTTTAGAACCATCCCTTTGCTAAACAGGATTTTTGCATTATCAGGACTTATTTCCAAAGCCTTATTGTATGCATCAAGAGCTTCTGCAAACCTTTTAATTTCGTGGAGTGCAAGTCCTTTGTTATACCATTCGTTCGAGGTCATAGTTTTTGTCACACCTTTTTTTCAGTTACGTTTTTTCCTCCATTTTAAATCTACTCTAGCAATACTATTATATCCCTTCAGAACATTCAAATCGTTTAGAATTGGCCCCTCTAAAAAAATAAGGACAGATTTGTAGTTACGCATAATAATTTATGTTTTATTCTTTTTTAAAGATTTTGAAATAATTATAGACTTTATTTCAAAAGAAATAAAGTTATCACAGTTTATCTTATACTTCGTTAATTTAGATAATTATTAATAAAAAGATTCTAAAAAATACTAATTTTTGTGTAAAAAAATCCATACATGAATAAATATTTTTTATGCCTTCTTATATTAATTTTATATTTTGCCCTGACTTAGAAATAATTCGCCTTAAAAATTAAAATTATAAACAAAAATAATGTGTTTTTTTATAAAAATTAATTATTTTATGTCAGGGCTTTTAAAGCCTAAATTACAACTGATAAGGAAAGGTAAGTTTTACTACAAAATTTGAATGAAATCTTCTATTATTAGGAAACTTGCCTGAAAATTATGTTTAAATGATTTATTATATATGCAAAATTACATATACAAAATAACTGGACTAACAATAAAAAAGCTTAAAATTATAAACAAAACAGTGAAAGCAAAAAAAGAATGTTATAAAATACCTGTTATATTTAGGATACATACTTGAAGTAATTAATCTTACCAACAAATATAACCAAGTTATTAAATGTTAGAAATTTAAATAAGCTGACAGGAAATAAGCTAAGAATTATTTAAAAGTCTTAGCTTTTAAGATGATTCTACTCATGAAATAATGAGTGAAAATTAGAGATTTTTCCTGCAAAAAACTAAGTTTCTTAATTAAATTTTTTAAATTATGTATGTGTGCGTTTCATTATTACTTTTAACTTTGCTTTGAACTCTAAAGGATTTAAAGGGGTACTAAAATAATCATCAGCTCCTGATTCAAAGGCTTCAATTCTATTCTGAGCTCCGCCCTTTTCGCTGAGCATAACTACAGGTATCCACCAGTATCTGGAACTGGATTTAAGCTGTTTACAGATTTCAAAGCCATACACATCAGCAAGGCCCGTATCCAGCAGAACAAGATCGGGTTTTTCAGATTTTATTGCCTCAAGTATGGAAAAGCCCCCGGGAGCTTTTACAATATTATAATCTTCAGCCTCAAGGGCTGTCTTCAAATGATCATAGACGTTATGCCCGTCTCCCATTATCAGGATTTTTTCTCTTGTATCCTTTAGATTAGCAATGCGAATTTTTACCACATCTTCTGGAATCGAAAGAATAGAGGCAATATCTTTATCGTTTATTTCAGGTTGTTTTTCAATTAACTTCAAAATTTCATGATCAAGATTTGTCTTGTACATTACCCTCCACCTCTAATCAATATATATTTTCTTAGGTATTAAACATTTCTAAAATATTTAGACATATCAGTATCTTAAATTCCATACATATAAATAATGCAGAAGTATCCAAATATTTAGAAGATTTTGTATGGATCGCCTGGCCTACTTAATTGGCAGATAAGTTTATAACCGTAAATAGCAAGTTAATATTGGAAATAAAAATCAGTTACTGGGAACAGCCACCTCTGAGATGATGACAATGGATCCACTGGAAAAAATCTTCGGAAAAACCGCACAAATGACAGTGCTTAAGAACTTAATCGAACACCAGAACGAATCAACTTACCTTTCAGGGATAGCTGAAGAAACCGGGCTATCTCATTCCAGCGTATCGCGGGTTATAACACCTTTAATTACCTCAGGCATTGTTATAGAAAAACCGCTTGGAAAACAGATCCGCACTTTCCAGTTGAACTTGGAAAGCGAGGCAACAAGGTTAATTATTGATTTTTACAATAGAATTAACCAGATGCTGGAATAATCTGAGAAGGAAGCTGGAATATTAAAGGATCGGAAGAGAATGATTTTACCGTTCCTTCTTCCAAGCTTTCTAAAAAATTGTTGAGCTATTTTAGTTTTAGCAAAAAAAGTTAGCTCAGGTGTCCATTTAATACATATCATCAAATAGCTTGTTCTTTCAGATTGCTTACAGGAATTATTTGATCTTTAAGCTTTTGTATATATTCATATACTGAAGTTGCTGCAAGAGCTCCATCCCTAACTGCGCCCACTACCTGCCAGAAGGGAGTGTCGCGGCAGTCTCCTACAGCATAAATCCCTTCTTCTGAAGTTTCAAGCAGTTCATTCGTTTTAATGAAACCCTCTTTATCTTTTTCTACATTAACCAATTCAGTATTGGGGTGAATTCCCACATAGATAAAAACACCATCGGTAGCAAGTTCCTGGATCTCTTCAGTTTTGCTGTTCTTAAGAATCACCTTTTCAACTCTCTTTATTTGTCCACTTCCTCCTACTATTTCTACAATAGAAGAGTTAAAAATGAATTCTATATTTGGAACTGCAAAAACTCTGTCCTGAAGACATTTTGTAGCACGGAGCTGGTCTCTTCTATGTACAAGGTAAACTTTTCTGGCTATTTTAGAAAGAAGAATTGCATCCGTAACAGCGGAGTTGCCCCCTCCTACTACTACAACAGTTTTATTTCTAAAAAAAGGCCCATCACAAACTGCACAGTATGAAACGCCTTTACTGATAAGCTCTTTTTCTCCGGGCACATTCAAAGGCCTGGGATTTGCTCCTGTTGCTATAATTATAGTTCTCGCTTCGAGTTCTTCGCTGTCAGTAGAAACTATTTTTCTTGATCCTTCCGAACGAATGGAAAAAACTTCAGCAATCTTTGTTTTGACCCCAACCTCCTGTGCATGGGTTTTGAAATTTTCCATTAATTCAATTCCGGAGATCGATTTAAAACCAGGATAGTTTTCTACAAGATCTGTCATAGCTATCTGGCCGCTTATTTCACTTCTTTCAAGGACAAGGGCTTCAAGCCCAGACCGTACAGCATAAATTCCGGCAGAAAGCCCTCCAGGCCCTCCTCCTATAATAATAAGATCGTACATGTTCTCTCCCAGATAATTGATTGTTTGACCAGCGACAAAAAAGTAAAATCAAAAGGATTAGAAAAACATCAAGCAATACGGGCGACTGCATCATGTTTTTTTGGAAGGCCGGTAAAAGCGACTTCTCCGTTAATAAGCGTTGTAGGAACCCCAACTATCCCGTATTTATCTACCATTGCCTGGCCTTCAGGTGTTTCCACATCAATTTCTTCATATTCAAAATTATATTCTGATTTTAGTTCGTGCCAGAATCTGCGAGCTGATGGACAGACTGTACACCAGTTGGCGTGAATAAGTGTAACTTTAACCATAAAAAGACCACCTTTTCAAACTACCTCTTAAATTCATTTGTATTATTAGTTTCCAAATATAAATAGGTTAAGCGTATGCGGAAATTCTAAAAATAAAGTTCTAATAAAACCTGGAATATTTTTGACAAAAAGCTTTAAGCTAAGAAGCACTTAAAGCGGGCTATGCTGACATTTATAGGACTGGGCCTGTTCGATGAGTGTGATATTTCCTTAAAAGGGCTTGAAGCTATCAGGGAATGCGACCTTGTTTATGCAGAGTTTTATACTTCCTGCCTTATGGGTACAAGCCTTGAAAGAATGGAAAAATTATATGGAAAAAAGGTTTTTTTACTCTCAAGAGAAGATGTGGAACAAAATCCGGCCTGGTTAATTGAAGCAACAACTAAAAATATAGCTTTTCTTACCGGCGGGGACACAATGGTTTCTACAACTCATGTGGACCTGCGCCTCAGGGCTGAAAAAATGGGAATAAAAACTTGTTTGATACATGGGGCTTCAATTGCCTCAGCCGTTTCAGGCCTTACAGGCCTGCAGAACTATCGTTTTGGCAAAGCTGCAAGTATCCCTCATCCTTATGAAAGCCGGCGGGGCACAAGAGTAATTTCTGAAACTCCATATGATATCATCAAACAAAACCTTGAAATGGGGTTACATACACTTGTTTTTCTCGATATAGATAAAGAGAAAGGATATATGACGGTAAATACGGCCCTTGATCTCCTGCTGGAACTTGAAGAAAGAAAAGGAGAAGGGGTTATGTATGAGAGTATTGCAGTAGGAGTAGCCAGAGCAGGCTCGGAAAAACCTGTAGTAAAAGCCGATTATGCAAAAAAACTGAGAGAGTTTGATTTTGGAAGCCCTCTTCATATTCTTGTAATTCCCGGAAAGCTCCATTTTCTGGAAGCTGAAGCCCTTGTTAAATTAGCAGGGGCTCCGGTAGGAATTATTAAAGGAGATGAGGAAGCCGGAGAATAAAATGGATTTTAATTTTATAATAACTTATAATTTTTAGGGGGCATATAATGCCTGCAGATTTAAATGAAAAAACCCGAAAATACGAAGATATGTTAAAAAGAGCCCTTGAAAAAGCAAAATACGCGCCTATACCTGTGTCGCATATGTACCGAGTTGCAGAAGACTATTACACTATGGCAGAAGCTTATTACAAAGATGGCATTTATTTTTTGAATAACAACGATCCTGTAAACGCACTTGCGTCTTTTAGTTATGGTCACGCATGGCTCGATGCAGGGGCGAAACTCGGGGTTTTTACGGTTGATGATGAAACTCTCTTTACGATATAATAAATTGCAACCTGAGAACAAGATTTAAGAGGCAAAACAGAAATTCGAAAAGCAGAAATCTGGCAAAAGGAATTTTGACCAGGGTTTAAAAATCAGGTTAAAAATAATCTCTAGATCTGGAAAATACTGATAAGAATTTTTAGAAATAATTTTTCATATTAAGGCTAATCAAGTAAAATGGCGCAAAATAATCCTAGATAAAGTGAAAAAAATAGGATTAACTAACGTGAAATGCCAGTAAAATTGGTGCCTTATATAAATAAGATAAATTTAATAAGATAAATTTATTTAAACAGATGCGATAAAGCTAAAGTTTGTATAAGTTTGCATATACTTATTTATAACAGAAAAGATCGTAAAATTCAAAATCTCAAATATAATTTAGAAATAAATTTTTCAAATTAAATGCTTTAAATAAATTTTAAAGGATGTCATTCTAAGCAGAAACAATATATATACTTTACTCTATTCTTTAAACTTTAAGACCTTCCTATCTAAAAACTCTTAAAAATGTAGAACTAAATGATGCGGTGGAGAAAATGAAGAACTTTCATGTTGTACTTGAAGCAGCTTGGTTGGTTAGGGATGTAAAGACAGCTGATGATGCCATAGGAGTAGCAATTTCTGAAGCGGGGAAGCGTTTAAACCCTAAGCTTGATTTTGTAGAAGTTGATGTAGGAACAACCTCCTGTCCGGCCTGTGGGGAGCCTTTTAGCAGTGTATTCATAGCAGCAAATACTGCACTTGTAGGGCTCATTTTTGAAATGAAGGTTTTTGATGCCGAATCTGCAGAACATGCCGAAAGAATTGCAAAATCCGTTATAGGAAAATCCCTGCGCGATATCCCACTAACAGTTGTTGAAGTAACAGAATTTGAACGTACAGGAGAAAAAGGCGAACAACAAAAAGGTAAATCAAATAAATAAACAGGATTTCCTTAAGCATTAGATTTTATAAATACCATTATATTTAAGGTGAATTTTTTAACTGCTAATAGGTGTGTCTTTGGCTTGAAAAATAAAAATTAAAAGCTGGATCTGAAAAGAAGTTTATTTGAGAATAAGGCCCATGATATAATTTTTCCACCAGCAACTACAATAAATTTTTAGGCTAATAAAAGCTCCCTGATTTTTGATAAGTATTTAAAGAGGTTACTATATGGATAGGGTAATTTCCATTGTGGGTCACACAGCCCTTGATTACATTGTAAATGTCGAAAAAATAGCAGGAAAAAATGAATCCTCTCCTGTCATTGATTATGAAGAATATCCTGGAGGGGGAGCTGCTAATATTGCGGTTGCAATTGCAAAACTTGGCGGAAAAAGCCAGCTAATTTCCCCTGTAGGAATGGATTTTGAAAGCTCAGGGTATGAAAAGCTTCTTAAAGACGCAAATGTTGACCTTTCTCGCCTATACAGGCTGGCTGACCAGAAAATCTCAAAAGCTTTTATTTTTACAGATAAAGAAAACAACCAGACAACATATTTTTATTGGGGAGCTTCGTCAAAATTTAGAGAACTCAAGCCTGAACCTGCGGACTTTGTTCATCTGGCAACCGCAGATTCTGTTTATAATGCAAAAATTTCCCAGATTGCAGGTTTCGTATCCTTTGATCCAGGTCAGGATCTTGTCACTTATTCTAAAGAAAATCTCGAGCTAATCCTTGCAAACACTGATATTCTTTTTGCAAATCGACATGAAATCAAGCGAGTCTCAGAGCTGACAGGAAAAAGCTTCTCCGAACTAAAATCCCTGATTGATATTATTGTAGTTACATATGACGCAGAGGGCAGCAAAATATACACTGATAATGAAGAACTTGCAGTACCTGTTGTTCCCGTACAGGCTGCAGATCCTACAGGCGCTGGAGATGCTTATAGGGCAGGCTTTTTACTTGCTTTTACCCGGGGGTATCCTCTTTCCATATGTGGAAAAATCGGGTCTACAGTAGCTTCTTTTGCTGTACAAACGAAAGGGTGTCAGACCTGTCTTCCTACTTGGGGAGAGATGAAAACCCGATATGAGGCAAATTTCGGGAAACTGGATGAGAATGTATTAAGCCTCTAAACCTCGGAAATTCGCTGAAAATTCAAAAAGTATATAAAATATTACATAGTGATCCACAGGTTAGAACCTGGATGTACGAAAAGACAATAAAACAGATGGGATGCAAATGAAACTCGCAGCACTGGTTTCCGGAGGCAAGGACTCGATTTTTGCTATCCATAAGGCCTTAGAAGATGGGCATGAAGTTACCCACCTAATTAATATAATTCCTGCAAGGGATGACTCCTATATGTATCACTCTATTAATCTCCATATAGTAGAGTTAATTTCTGCTGCTTCTGAAATTCCTTTAATTCAGCAGCACTCCAGCGGAATCAAAGAACTTGAACTGGATGACCTGACCCTTGCCCTAAAAAAAGTAGATGTAGATGGAGTATCTGTAGGAGCTATTGAATCTCAATATCAGGCAAATAGAGTACAGAAAATTTGTGATTCTCTGGGACTGAGAGTATATGCGCCTCTCTGGCACAGGAACGCAGAAGAGCTTCTCCATGAGATGTCAAAAGTCCTTGATATAAGGATTGTTAGAGTTGCCGCAGACGGGCTGGATAAATCCTGGCTTGGCCGTGCAATTAATGTAAATTCCATTGAGAATTTAAAGGCCTTAAACCGCAGATTTATGGTTCATATGGCAGGTGAAGGCGGAGAGTATGAAACTGTAGTTCTAGATGCTCCTTTTTTTAAGAAGCGTATTGAAATCGTTAAAAGTGAGATTGAATGGGAAGGAAATACCGGCTCTTTAAAAATTCTAGAAGCTAAGCTTGTGGACAAAAAGTAATTTTAAATTACTAATTTTAAATTTTTAAAACTCAGGTATTTCGATTTAGAATTCCCCAATTAAATTTTATATCAGGTTAAATTAACTTAAAACTCTTTTAGAAAAATCTGAGTACTGATAAAAATGAGAGTTAAATAGCAGTATACCCTCATTTTTATATAATAAGCCACATATTTATATATAGGCGTCTGGGAAATCTTTTCTTGTTGTAAACCTCAGCCAACACTTTAACCCCCCATTCCCCACTCCTAATGCTCAGATGCCTTATCCCCAATCTTTTTTCCAAAGAGTATCTTTTTGTTTTAATTGATATTGAATAGTCTGTAATTTAACAGATTATATCAGCTTAAAAAAACAAAATAAAAAATGTAAAAGTTAAAGTGCGGCTAAATTTTAGTCTATACTCTCTTGATTTAGATTCCGGAAAATTTTATTTTAAAAGGTAAAATATTGAGATTAACCTCAAAAAAATATTTAAAAACAGTTTTAAAAATTTATTATATTTAATATTAATATTTAATTTTTCAAGCTTTACAGCTCTCAATTAGATCAAGAATCCTCAAAGCAAGGTAAGCTCCATTCGCTCCATTATCGATTCCCACGCTCCCTACAGGAACTCCAGGGGGCATCTGGGCAATGGAAAGAAGGGCATCAAGGCCTCCAAGCTTTGCACTCACAGGAACTCCTATTACAGGCATTTTCGTCTTTGAAGCCACAACACCTGGAAGAGCTGCAGATAAACCGGCAATCGTAATAAAAACCTTTGCATCGCTACTTGAGATATAGCTGTCAAGTTCATCAGGATTCCTGTGAGCAGAGATAACCATTACCTCATACGTATATTTGCTCTTTTCAAGTACGGAGATTGCTCGATTAGCGATTGATCTGTCTGATTCGGAACCCATAATTATTGAAATGTCTACCATTTTTCGCTCCTTAAGGCAGTCAGGGCAGCCTGCCTTTACCGCTAAGTTCATTTTGACGTTCAATATTCATTTTAATAAGAATCTCAAAAATTGCTTTTATAGACCCTACATCAAGATTCATCTCAGTTGCGGCATTTAAGGCCCTGCTAATAACAACCTCATTTTGTTTGTGGTCATTTATCAAAATCCCATTTATTTTTTTTGACTCAAGCACCTTCTCAGCCAGATTGACTCTTCTATCAATGAGAAAAAGAATTTCCCTGTCAATCTCCTCGATTTCTTTTCGGACTGCCTCAAGCTCGCTCAAGAGAATTCCTCCCTGTATAGGGATATTGCATCCCTATTACTTATAGCGGTTTCTATTACCCTGCCTTCTATTCCGCAACTTTCCCAGGCAGATTTGAGTTCTTTAACCTGCTCTGGAGATACAAGGGCTGCATATGACGGCCCTGTTCCAGATAGGCTTACTCCTTTTACTCCACACTCCAGGGCACGGAGCAGATATTCCGTGCTAAAACCAAGGGCACTGCAATAAAGAAAACCATTAAGGGTCATAGCGCGTTCATAATTGCCTTCAAGTGCAAGAGAATAAGCCATTTCTATATAAGGGGCTACTAGTCTCGAACGTTTCACATTTGTATCTGCGCTAAAGGCTTTCTTTGAAGGCGCAAATATCAGCACTTTTGAATCCATTTCCTCCCGCTTAATAAGTTCCATTTTAAGATTGTCCGTGACTACAACTCCCCCAAAGAAAGAGCCACAGGCATCATCAAAAGCACCGGTTATTGTAACCCCAACTTCTTTTGCAGCCTGGACCCCGAGTTTAACTATCTCGAGTGAAGGAAGGGTTTTATCAATTGCATTCAGGGTTGCAAGTATTGAGGCATTTGCCGCGGCACTGCTACTTTTAAGTCCACCTGCAAGCGGAATTTCGCTTCTTGTGCATATTATTCCTCCCAGCTCAAGCCCGAACTTCTCCAGTACTATTTCAACACAGCGTTCTATGAGCCTGGTATCGGCTTCAGGCATTTTTTCGATATAGCCTGAAATTCCGGTTTCATTGTCAAAAAGCTCAACATTTGCAAAGGTTTTTAAATCAATTCCAAATGCTGCACCTTTCCATGTAGCAATTGCATTTATAATAGTACCTGCACCGGATGCACAGGCGTGCCCTTTAAGTGTCATTATGCTCAGAATGTCCTTCTCTATAATAATTTTTGCTAGCTTCTCACTTGAGAATAATATTTCTAAAAAATAATATGAATAGGAAAGATTGAATAAGAATTCATAAATAATCCAAATTTAGAGAAACTCCTGTAAATTAGATGTGTATATATAGAATAGGCATATCTAAATATTAATTTATAAAAAATTTAAATTTTAATAAGTAAAATCTCCTAGATTCAATCAATAAAAACGGGGAATCGCTATCGAAACAAGAAAAGTGCAGCAAACGGGCGGATCGACCTATATAATTTCTTTGCCCAAGCAATGGGCTGAAAAAGTTGGAATTCAAACAGGCATGAGAGTTTCCATTCAAACACAACCTGATGGAAAATTACTGATAGACCCTATACTGGAAGGAAAAATAAGTAAAACCAAAAAAATTGATGTAACAGGGTGCGAAATAAATGCACTTGAGAGAGAGATAATCGCTGCCTATCTCTATGGTTATGATAGAATCGAATTTTCGGCAAAACATATCCAGGCCGAACAAAAACAAACAATAAGGAAAGTCTGCCATAAATTAATCGGGCCGGAGATTATAGAAGAAACTTCAAATTGTGTGGTAATTCAGGACCTTTTAAACCCAAATGAACTTCCTATTAGAAAAGGTCTACACAGAATGTTCCTAATCGTGATTTCTATGCAAAAGGACGCTGTAAAGGCACTTAAAACAGTAGATCACGACCTTGCTCTAGATGTCAGCCAGAGAGATGATGAAGTAGATAGGTTATGTCTGTTAATTTCAAAGCAATTTCGATCCATCCTCTGTGGCGGGAAAATGCCAGATTCTTCCGAAACAAGTATAGAAGAATACCATGATTTTAGAATGGCAGCAGGTCCGCTTGAAAGAATTGCAGACCATGCTCAGCGAATAGCAAATATTGCCTTAATGCTGCGCCAGCCTGTTGACGAAAAAGTTATGGAAGATATAGAGACACTTAATAGCACTTATATTGAGCTTGTAAGACAGTCAGTTGAAGCTCTTTTTGATGCCAATACCTCGCTTGCTAATGAAATAATAGATAGAGTCGATGAAACCCGCACTAAAGTAAAACAATTACATGCAGCAATCCTGAAACTTGAATCTCATGAGGTTATGATTTCCTTGGGAGGAGTTGTTGACAGCCTTTCAAGAATAGGAGATCTGGGGTCCAATATAGCAGAGATTGCTATAAATTCAGCAATAAAAAATAAATAAATTCAATTTGTTATGCAATAAAATTTAAGACTAGCTTTTCAAATTATATGATTTAGTCTTATTTAAGTAACAAAGAAAAATTTTGTTATATATTTTGCTTTGCTAAAATAATAATTTATATTTTTAAGATTGAATGAATAAAAATAGGAAAAAATATAAAGGAAGGTACAGAACATCAGTACACATATAAAAATTTAATATAAACATAAATGTTAAAGTCGAAGTAAAAATTTTCATATAGTAATTTTAATAAAATTACTCAGGGAATCGGGCGTAAGAAGGAATTTATTTATAATCTGGTGTTATTTTCATGAAAGCACGCTCTATTTTATCTTAGGGAGGATATAAAAATTATTTTTTATGTCCAGGTGTGCTAAAAAATAAAAAATGAGGAAAAAGGTTATCTTTATTTCGTCTGTTCCTATCGTATAACAAATGGAAATTATTTTATGTATAGATCAATTAGATAAAAAATAGTAAAATTACCAACTCATGCAGGAAAGCAATCCGAGAAATCCTAGGTGCTATGCTTTTCCCAAGGGAGGGAAGCTATGAATATGATAAAACGATTTAAGGTA
>JBNAKO010000114.1:0-4328 GCA_049706495.1 Methanosarcina sp.
TGCTTCTCGAAATATTGCTCAAGCAGGTATATCTTGCCTGAGTAGGTTGTCTGTCAATCAACCAAACGTAGCAACCGTTTAACGGTTAGTTACAAGCCCCTGAGTCTTTAGCTCAGGGGTAATTGACTTAGTGCGTGACAGAATACGACATCATGTCGGCATCTTTAGCTAAAAAATATAAAGGTGTAATATTTTAATAAAAATCAGTCCATAAAAAAAATTCTAAATACAATTTTCTCTCATTTTTACTTTCTTTTAAGAATTTTTGAAAAGCAGAAAAATGTTATTTCAAACAAATTAGCTTTGGTAGACTGATGTTTTGATATGGATTGAAATATATATTTGACATGTATCTTTAAAATCTCTGTATACATTCATATATAGATATATAATGCATTTATTTTAATAGATATTTAATATATTATAGATTCTTATTTAAAATCGATATCTGCAGTATGATATTGCAACTGTAAATAATTTGCTCTTAACGATTCTTCACTGTAATTATAACAAAATTAACCTGTATTTTGACATATATATTCTATACTCATATACATTTTATATTAACATTAATTTATATTTCCTGAGCTTTGTCTTTATAATACAGGATAAGGTCTTCAGCCCATTTCATAGATGCGGATTCAAAGCCTATCAGGGTTTCCTGATCAAAGGCCCCTTTCAGAGTAAGAAAATCAGCACTCATAAATAATTCGGTTTTGATTAACATGGCTATTTTTATTTCTTCATTAAAGACAAAGAGTTTCTTTCCTTTTGAGAGATAAAGTTCAACTTCTTTTTCAAAATCGTTTTTTAGCCTTTCATAGATTCTTTTTGTTACAATAAGGGTTATCTGTACGTTTTCGTCCTCATTTCCAAGAAATAATTCCGGAAATACCGGATGAAATATTGATGAGAAAGTAAGTATTTTCTTTGAATTTCTTATATTTTCCAGGAAGACAGCCGGAGGTTCAAAGATATTGTCCGGGTCAGGTCTAATAATAAAACAGTGTTTCAGTTCGTTGAGTCTTTCCAGAAATGGTTCAGGGACTGCACTGAGGTCCCTTTCTTGCCAGAAGTGCGGATTTTTCTCAATAACGTCTAAAGTATCAATGAGAGGCTCCATCTTTTCAACCAGGATTTCTGCCAGGGGAGTTAATTTATATTCCTTATCTTGCTGGAAAACCAGGTTCTCATCTTTGAGCTTTTTGATTTGAGGAAGAACCCCTGTTGGGTTCACCTGTAAAAGGTCTACAATTTCCTCTAAAGTTTTCTCTCCATTTCTGAGCAAAAGTAAAACGTCCTTTCTTTTCTGGGACATAAAAATTAAGTCAATCAGGGCTTTGTCCATTAATTTCACATCGGAGTTGCAGTTATTATAAATTATTCCTTTGTGTTTTTAGCAGGAATTTTAAAAAAGAACTTCCTGTTTGTCGGTTTGATAACTTAAACCTTTTATAAATTTTTTAAATTAAATTCACATATGGTTGTTGTAGATAAAAGGTAAATTCCACATAGACATTTTAAATTTTTTCGTTTTTAAGCTTTTGCTATTTTTGACAAGAAAAGAAACCTTAAAGTCTAGAACTAAATTATATAGTTCGACAATGCAGCTTTAAAGGATAAGTTCCTGCACGGTAGTTATCCTGACCGTATTGAGTTATTCGCCAAACCGGATCAGGGAGGGCTTTGCATAGAATCATTCAAATGCGTGCTTACAAACTGGGATTACATTTATAATTTGTGTCGAAAAATTTCCATTGAAATTAAACTTTCTGGATATGAGCCTGATGTAATTATTGCACTTGCCAGAGGAGGCTGGTTTGCCGGGCGTGTACTCTGTGATTTTCTGGGTCTGGATGACCTTTCCAGTCTCAAAATTGAGCACTATATCGGAACTGCAGCTATTGACAGCGGAGAACCTTACATCAAATATCCTCTTTCAGATAATGTGATGGAAGGAAAAAAAGTTCTTATCGTGGATGATATCGTGGATACCGGAGAAAGTATGCTAAGCGCAAAAGCTTACGTAGAAGGCCGAAATCCCATAGAAGTCAGGACTGCTTCTTTGCAGTATCTGGGATGTTCAAAGATTGATCCTGATTATATAGGTGAGAAACTTGAGGACTGGGCCTGGATCGTTTATCCGTGGAACTTTATGGAAGATATGATAAGCATTTTGACAAAATGTATGAAAAAAGATCCCAAAAAGAACTGGAGTCTGGAAGAACTCAAACACAGTCTTTATATAAATCATGCCCTTGATCCTGTTGTTTTTGAAATTACTCAACCCGGAAGGCTTCCTGAAGTCCTTGAAGAGATGGAAAGAGTAAACAGGATCAG
Source organism: Methanosarcina sp. (assembly GCA_049706495.1). Classification (GTDB taxonomy): domain Archaea; phylum Halobacteriota; class Methanosarcinia; order Methanosarcinales; family Methanosarcinaceae; genus Methanosarcina. Next base: position 2,341 of record JBNAKO010000114.1, read on the forward strand.
TTCTGAGACTATTGATGAGAAAAAATACTGGAAGCTCACATAAAATTATTATAAACCTCTACCTCAATTTTATAACAATTTTATTTATGTAATGGCTATGGATCTTTTGCAAGAAATTATATGATATTTCTCATTCAATATAACATTTTAACAAAATAATTTCAACCAGGTAATGCCTGAAATATTGGAAACTGAATTGACAAAATTGAGATAAGAATTAAAGAAAAGAATATTTAATTAGACTATAACTAAACTAATATTAAACTAAATTAATATTAAATAAAACGATCTGAAGTAAAATGATTTTTTAAATAAAATTTATTTTACTCGTTAAAGAAGTTTTTTCCGGATTAAATTTATGTAAATTTTGTTCAAAATGAGCATTAGGAGTAAATCCAAATATACATATCTATTCAGGATTTTATTTATTTAGAATCTATAACATTTCAAGCTTATAACATTCCAAGCCTATTATATAGTAAGTAGTGGTCCAGAACAGTCAATTGATTACTGTTTAAGATCCTAAATAAAGTTAATTACCTGCAACAAATTAGCTCATATTATCCACACCGGTGAATTCATGCCCCATAGATGTACCAGATGCGGAACTGTTTTTGAAGACGGAGATTCTGTCATCCTTAGCGGCTGCCCGAGCTGCGGCTGGAACAAATTCCTGTATGTTAAAAAGGAACCTGAAGGTTCGGAACACCAGGGAAAGCCCGCTCTGGAAGAACAGAAACTGGATTTAGAATCCTCTCTTGATGAGGTCGTCAGGAGTATCGATGAAGCCCTTGCTTCTGAAAAGGAAGACAAAAAGCAAGAGCCTGAGACTGAAAAGAAACCTGAAGAGGAAAGGGTAGAATCTGTAAGAATTCTTGGGCCAGGATCTTATGAACTTAACCTGGATTCCCTTTTTGAAAGAAAAGAATTAGTAATGGCAATCAGAGAAGAAGGGTCTTATGCTTTGCATTTGCCTTCTGTTTTCAACCAGCAAAAGGAAAGACAAAAAGATAAAACAAAATCAAAAAAATAAAATAAGCTTTAGAAATTTCAGATTTTCAGATATTTCTCTCTTTTAACCTTATTTTTCTTCTGGTTTTTTCTTCTAGCTTTTTAAACTATTACCTCAAATATCTCTTAATATGCTTTTAACTACATTTAATTGCTTTTTAACCAATTTTAACTGGCCTTAAATTAGGTTTTAAGAATTAAGACTTTCATAAGATCTTATTTTCTATTTTTTGTTATTAAATTAGAATAGATCCATCTTTGAACAACTAAATATTTTAGCAAATAAGTAAAAATTGAACTCATTCAAGAATTAAATTAATTAAGAATCAAATTACTCCGGAATTACTCAGTCAATGTATTGAAACCCAAATTAAGCTTGAAATAATAACTGTTTCTAATAAGCTGACACCAGGACTCCAAACTATTTCTCCCAAAATTGCGTTTCAAATTATCATTGAGCTTTTAGTTGCGGAATTGAATTTGAAAAATCAGAATTTATTGGAAAAAAATGGGTTTTGGGTGGCCTCGATAATAAATTGCTAAATCCTTAATTAGATATTTTTTTCCTTATCTTTTCTAAAATTATCCTATATCGAATTTTCATTGAATTTTTCTATTTTTTATTTTTATAAGTGAGGAAGATAAAAGTAGAAGTAATAGAAATATTTATATATGATTAATGCTAACTATAGGTTACTATCTAATACATACTCAAATAAGTTTAATTCTTTAACAGAATTTGGAAGGAATAGTTCTACCATGATCCGTTAAAGAAACGTCCCAGATTAAAAATTAATTAAAAATAATACACAACGGTTTACCAAAACAGAATTTAAAATTACCAATAATTACATATTCAGAAGGTTCGGATTTAAAATTAAGGGGGAAAAATGGACCCAGCAAAATTACTTGACATCCTGGGGAATGAAAACCGCAGGAAGATAATTCAACTTCTTGCAAACCGCCCCTGTTATGTC
>JBNAKO010000115.1:0-11704 GCA_049706495.1 Methanosarcina sp.
CCGCAGGGCTTGTATCTGGGAAATTTTTCTTTTTCAAGGAGAAGCGTATTAAGACCAAGCTTTCCTGCCCTTCTGCCGGCTGAGGCCCCGGAAGGTCCGCCACCAATAATAATTACATCATACATCTCAGTAGCACCTTTAAATTATCCTGAATTATCGGAACTTTAGATTTAATTTATCAGAATCTAGTTTAAAGTATTGATATTAGTTGAAAATTACGATAGAATAGTTGAGCAGGTGGCAGGGAAAAAAGAAAAAAATTGATTTCGGATAAATAACCAGGAAAAAAGGAAAAAAAGCCTGTAAACAATAAACGATCAATAAGAAAATAGAACATGAGAGAAGCATTCAAAGAAAAAATTCTCTTTAAAGTTAATTCTTAAAAGCCTCAAAAACGTCCAGAACTTTCTGGTAATTTACTTCTGTGCCATAGCACCCGTCTCTTTCCATAGGAATTCCATAACTGACAACGTTTTTACCTTTGAGGGCACGCATAACCTTATTGATTTCATAGTCACATGCAATAAGAAGCACCCCGTCAGCTTTTTCCATTTTTAGAATATTTTTTACATAAGAAGACCCCGTAAGAATAAATAATTTGTACCCATACTTCTCTGCTTCTTTTTTTAATTGCGCATATGCGCATTTTCCGCAAAACTTACACTGAATTCCTGTCTGTGTAGTATAAGCTGGACATTCCAGGCTACGCATACAATGGGGAGCCAGAATTATCCTTTTTGTTGTTTTTGCAAAATCAGTCCTGGAAGCTACGTTCTTCAGGGAGGCCATCCATTTATCCAGGATTCGAGTGTCAGAAAATGTAAGGAAAAGCTGCCTGAGAGGCAAATAAAAGAAATCAAGAATATTTGCAAAAAAACCCGCCAGATAAACACTTTTTGTAAGGCTCCGCCTGCTTACCAGGAGAGCTATACCTGAAAGAATAAGGGATATAATTATGGAAAAGAAAACTGCTTTTCCGATGAGGTTATACATTGCACATCTCCATTTTTTGGATTATTTCCTCGATATTGGCTTGAGTATTGAAACAGCCGTCCTTGAGAAGGAGTACGCCCTGAACAGGGACAAAAGATACAGCTTGCATGTTTTCAGAAAGTTCATTGTAACAGGCAACCCCCAGACAGGCTTCAGGCCTGTTTTCTTTAAAGATTTTTTTAACAAAACTTCCCCCGGGAACTACAAAAACTTTAAAATTATACTGATCAGCAGCCTCGCAAAGTTTAGAAATATCGCAAAGCCCGCACCTCTTACATTCATAGCCATGTACAGGATCACACCTCGCCTTACAATTAGGGTGACGCAGGCACTGAGGAAGAAGCAGGATCTTTAAACCTTTTGTATGTACGAAAGAATTACACATAACAGCATTTCGAACATCAATCAGGATATCATCAACAAGAGTGTCTCTTATTCCTAAAATTTTGCAAATCCATTTTGCTGGGGAATAAAAGAGATAGAGCGTGAAAAGTACGAATCCCGGAAAAATAATTTTGTGTTTTTTAAAAGAATAGGCTCCTATGAGGAGGGCGACCCCTGTACCCGTAAAAGCAAGCAGTATTAGGGCAATAAACACTTTTCCAAGGTATTCATAGGGGATTTCCATGTTCTAGGGGAGGGAGGTATCGATATTTAAATTTTACTATAAAATAATAGTATAATAATAAAGTTAAATAATAAAGTTAGAGAATGAAATAAAAAATTAGCACCAGAAGAATGCAATAAAAAGCCGATGATAAGAAAATAAAAAACAAAAGAAATGAAGCTGGAAAAAATCCAGACTTCAGGCAGATTTCGTTGCTTCTGCTTTTGCAGGTTCAGCTTTTGGAGCCTCGACCTTTGGAGGTTCGGTTTCCAGACCCAGAGCCTGTGCAACAAGCACAATTACGTCTTCTACCCCAATCTTGGCACCGATAGCATCTCGTCCATCCATCAGGTTTCTCTTACAGAAAGGACATGCACTGGAGAGGACATCAGCACCAGTTTCAAGGGCATCCTTAACTCTAGAGGACGCAACTGAAACAGCGAGGTCAGGAAGACCTGCTTTTACTCCACCGCCTGCTCCACAGCAGCGCTGGTATTCTTCAACTCTGTCCATTTCAACAAATTTAACGCCCGGAATGTTAGAAAGCACATATCTAGGAGCGTTAAAGACACCTACGTGGCGGCCAAGGTGGCAGGGGTCGTGATAGGTTATAGTTTTGTTAATAGGTTTAACCCATTTGATTTTATCCTGCTTTATAAGGTCTGCAAGGAACTCCGTAATATGGACAACCTCAAAAGGCAGGTCCCTGCCCAGAAGTCTTGGCCAGTCGACTTTTGCTGCTCTGAAGCAGCCTGCACATGCAAAGAGGACCTTTTTGGCTCCTTTCTTCTGGATTTCTTCTACATTGTGTCTTGCAGTTTCTCGAGGCACATTATTTATGTGGGCCTGTCCTGTCCTTATAAGCGCAGAACCACAGCACCACTCCTGTTCTCCGAGCATGGCAAACTTAATGCCAAGTTTGTTAAGGACACGAGAGGTTGCAAGGGCCAGAGCAAGCTGGTTGTATCCTGCGGTACATCCAGTGAAATAGACAATATCTGCTTTTTCCTCAATTTTTACATCTTTAGGAACCCAATCAAGCCTGTTTTTCTGGTCTTTAAGGTAAGGGTTATGATACTGTCCGATAAGTTTTGGGAACATATTCTGCTTGCCGTAAGGACCGATTCCTTCCTTTACAAGGTTTGCTCTCATGGCTTCCCAGAGTTCTACTGTGTTAATTCCTGCTTCACAAACAGTTGAACAGATACCACAGGTAGTACACCCGTGTACATCATCTTTAAATTGTTCAAGTTCTTCTTTTGGAATTTCCTCTGGACCAAAGAGCTTTGCTTTAAGCCCGTAGGACTTGTTCATGTACTGCTTCCAGCGCAGGATTTTATCTCTTGGAGCTAACCCTGGTTTTTCACCGGAAGCTGCATAAGTAGGACACCATTTTACACATTCACCACAGCGTACACAGGAGTCAAGCTCCATGAGCTGTACTGCGGTAAGATTCTTCGTATTAATTGTTGGTTTGCGTTTTGCCATCTTTTTATTCGCCTCCTTTATTTGCTAGAAGTGCAAGCGGTATGGCGATTACATGAATATATTTGCTGTACGGGATATATGCGATACAGAAGAGCAGAGAAATTACAGAATGGAAGAGAGCTGCTGGCGGGGCTGTTGCGGGGTCGAGCCCAAAACTCCAGATGATTCCTGTCCTGATCCCATCGGCAACAAAACCGGAAATAGTAACCAGGAAAAGCACTCCGAGGAGAACCCAGTCATACATGATGGAGGATTCCCTGACTTCTGAAACAAAAAGCCTTCTAACAAGTGCGATTACAAGTCCAATAAGCAGAACATATCCGAAGATATAGTTCGGGATAGAAAGCATATCTCTAAATTCTGCAGGGGTAAATGGAAGATGAATTCCAATCTTTTCGGTCATTTCGACCGCAAACATGAGCCCTGAAAGGGCAAACAGGGTCATCCAGCCTCCGAAGATAGCCAAGTGCATAAACCAGCGAACAGGGCTTCTTCTGAGAATTCTTCTCTGGAGGAAAATATCAAGAATAAGGGTTTCCAAAAAGGGCTGACCATGTCCATGATGAGACTTTTCTGTGACCTGTTTCCACCAGGTTTTTAAGAAAGTGATTGCACTTCCTTTCTTGCCTTCCTGAGGCTCAAGTCCATAGCCTGTAACTCCTGCACCCCATTTTTGTAAGTTTCCTATCATACCATATAAGAAAATCAAAATGGCTATTGTACTAATTATCATTATCTGGACAAACGTAAGCCTAATCGCGTCCGTGATCCCAGAAAAGTAAAGCATTTCTTCACTAATATTTATTCCTCCTATCTATGGGTCAAAAATTAAAAACCAATACTGCTTTTAGAACTATCAGATTACAGAATATCAATAATAATAAAGACAAAGTGATAACCGTAGCTACTTTTTGTAGAAGGTTTGAATAGTCTGTTAGTCTTTGTATCTATTATATTTAAACATTATCATTAACAATCAATACATCGAAAAGCCCGCAAGACCCCGGAAAACGGTGAACCTGGAAGTAAATATGCGGATAAACAAAAAACAAAAAAGAATAAAATATAGATAGAATTATAATTTTTATATTATAATTAAAGCTTATGAAATTCTTCCGGACGGAAAAGAAAAAAAATTGTCTACAGAAAACAAGAAGATAAGGAAAGAATAAGCAAAAAGAAGTTTTTTTATCTGGTCAAGGCATTAAAATAATTTCAGACATATAATTATTTTTAGGATGTAGTTTTTAATAAAATTAGTTAGACAAGCTTGTTAGACACTTTTGTTGGACATTCTTGTAGACAATTTTATTAGACATTCTTATATTAGATACCTTATTAAACACGGTTATTAAAGAATGTAATTATCTTAATATCTTAATTATTCAGTTTTGTTATTATAGTTATTGTTTGTATCCGAATAAAATCTAATTAGGAATTTTTAGAGATTTGAATTAGGGTGAATAATCAATAAAGATCCTAATTAGATAAAACTTAACCAATAAAATGATCTAACGGATAAAAACAAATTTAAATTCCGATATCAGCTTTAAATCTATCTAATCCTATTTCATCGATCACTTTTCCGAGTCTTTTTGGTTTTCCGTATGCTTTGTAGAAATTGATTATCCTGTCAATAAGTTCAAGGGCCTGTTCTTCGGAGAGCTCTTTTGCAATTACATCTCCAAGCCTCGGGCTGGGGCCTGCACTTCCTCCTGCTGTCAGAGTAAACCCTTTAGGTGTGCCCATAAGCCCTATATCCTTGATTGCGGGCTCAGAACAGGAGTTAGCACAACCTGAAACCGCCATTTTGAATTTGGAAGGCAGTTGCATCCCGTGGTATTTCTCATCAAGTTTCAGGCCAAGCCCTACCGCGTCCTGTTTCCCTCTTTTACAGAAGGTAGTCCCTGGACAAATCTTGATGCTGCGAACGCAAAGCCCTATGGCAGCTCCTGGTTTCAGGTTAAGTTCTGCCCAGGCAGCGTCCAGATCTTCCTCTTTTAGGCCTACAATTGCAATTCTCTGAGCAGAAGTTAATTTGAGAGCTGCAGCTCCGTATTTCTCTGCAATGTCAGCGATTTTTCTGAGGGTTTGTGGGTAAATAATTCCTCCAGGAATGTGTGGAGCAATTGCATACGTTTCTCCGTCTCTTTGAAGAATTGCAGCTTTCTCAGGCAGGTCGCCCTTAACATATTCTTTGCTATCCATATTTCCATTCTCCTAATTAGTAGTTTCAGGTTTACTTTAAGATTCTTGAGATCTAATTAACAGTTCACCAGAACCGGTATTTTGTGCAAAGGTACAGGCCCAAAGAGAATAGATTAGACTTTCAAACCTATTTGTGTCAATCTGTTTTCCACGAGTAATAGGTAAAGCTTTCTCCCCGAAATTAGACCCCTATAGAATTACATAATCCCAATAATCCAGATTTATTCGGATTTGAGAGTTATCTTCTGGACTCATAAAAGAGCTCAGATCTGAGAATATATTTGCTTAGGACAATATAAGATTGTATGCCCAAAATATAACAAATACTTATGAAAAATATAACCTGCACTTGGGAACCTAAAATTCTTTTATAGAATTTACAGGAGAAAAAACTAAAACCAGGTTAATTTTCATTCCTCTAAGCTCAGGAATTTGGATAATAAAATCAGATCTTGCAGTTCTTTTTTATGTTGTTATACTCTTATTTTTCTGCTTTCAACCTGTTTAAGAAGCCTTTAAGGCCTGCTTTATGCCTTGCTTCATCAAGGGATGCCCTTTCGAAGAAAAGAGCAGCTCTTGTATTACCTTCTTTCCTCGCAAGCTCTGCAGCTTCAGCTTTCTCTATTTCAGCTTTACTTTCTCCTTCAAGCATCATTTCGAGGTTTTCAAGGGTTGTGCCTTTAACTAACCCCAGGATTTCAGCAACTTCAGTAGCGTGCCAGGCTTCATCCATAGCGATCTGACGGAGATAAACAGCAACATCAGCAAGCCCTTCCTGCTCAGCAACCTTGGACATTGCAAGATACCATCCAACTTCAGTAGTTTCTCCCCTAAAGGTATCTTTTAAGATTTTTTCCAGACTCATAAAATCACCTTTTCTGTTTTAACATAAAGCAATTGTATTTATAATTTAACGAATTGTTTCAAATCCAGTATAAAATCCGGAAATATCAGCATTAAAATATCAAGTTCAATCTCAGAATGAACTTTTCAGATACTCTTTTGTGCGGAAAAACAATATGAAAATATATATTGATCAGGACAGATGTACAGGCTGTGGAAAATGTAAAACTGCCTGCCCGAAAGGTCCGAGGGTTTATTCTATAGAAGAAAAAGATGGAAAGAAAGTCTGTTCTTTGAAGGACGCTTCTTATTGCCTTGGGTGCAGGATGTGCACTACTGTTTGTATGGAAGATGCAATTAAGCTTGAAAACTGAAAAAAGGGTTGGAAATGTCGCTTGAGATTCGGATAGTGCTTGTAGAACCTCTGTACCAGGGAAATATAGGGTCTGTTGCACGGGCAATGAAAAACTTCGGATGTACTGACCTTGTGCTGGTAAATCCCTGCGAGCTTGAAGGACAGGCGAGAGCTATGGCATCTCATGCAAGAGATGTGCTTGAAGGGGCAAAAATTGTTGCATCACTTGAAGAGGCAGTCAAAGGAGCAAACCTGCGCATAGGAACAACAGGAGTTGGAAGCTTAAAAACCGGAGAACATATTCGGCTTCCTCTCTATACTCCAGAAGAGCTTAAAGAGAAATTAAAAGACTGCAGTGGAACGGTTGCTATTTTATTCGGGCGCGAGGACTCAGGATTTAGGAATGATGAACTTAAAAGCTTTGATATGCTTATTACAATTCCGACTTCTGATGTATATCCTATTATGAATCTTTCTCATGCAGTAGCAGTAACCCTTTACGAGCTTTCCGAACTTGAAGGAGGAAACAGTCCGCTTGCTGACGGCTTTGACCTTGAGCTTCTATATGAGCATCTTGAAGAATTCCTTGAAGAAATAGAATATCCTGCTCATAAAAAAGATAAAACTTTCCTGATGTTAAGAAGGATCTTTGGAAGGGCCGGCCTAACCCCCAGGGAAGTGCAGACTTTAAGAGGACTGATAAGGAAGACCGAAAGAAAAATGGGCTCTGTAAGAAAAGAGCTGAAAACCTCCAAAATAGAAGAGTCAAAAAACGAAAAAATCGAAATCGGCGAGAGTATAGAAAAGTTCATATTAGAATAAGCTGTTATAAGAGAATAATTCTGTTCTTAGGTCAGAACTGATATTAAAATTTATGATGATATCTTATAATTTTACATGTTTTTAGCTTTTTTTGAATTATTTTACACAAGAATCAGTTGAGAAAACCAATATTTTACACAAAGCCAAATAATTTAGAGAATGATATGACTGAAGCAGAAAGTAAGTGGGACGAAAAACTGAAGAGATTTTTTAAAGATTATTACTGGAACGAAATCCTGCAACTGGCAAATGAATACCCTGACCAGCGAAGCCTTATAGTGGATTTTACAGATATAGAGAAATTCGACAGAGAGCTCTCAAAAGAATTTCTCGAACACCCAGGAGAACTTATACAGGCAGCCGAGGCTGCTTTAAAAGAAATTGACCTGCCTGTGGAAAAAAATCTTGACCAGGCCCATATCAGGGTAATAAAAGTCCCTTCGAGAATACCCATAAGGGAATTAAGGAGTAAAAACCTTGCAAAGCTTGTTGCAATCGAGGGCATGATAAGAAAAGCTACAGAAGTAAGGCCAAGAATCTTAAAAGCGGCTTTCCAATGTTTAAGGTGCGGGCACATAACTATTGTAGAGCAAAATAGTTTCAAATTTGAAGAGCCTTTTGCAGGCTGTGAAAATGAAACCTGCGGAAAGAAAGGGCCTTTTAAGGTTATAATAGAAGAATCTACTTTTATCGATGCCCAGAAACTTCAGATTCAGGAATCTCCTGAAAATCTCAGAGGCGGCTCGCAGCCCCAGAGCTTGGAAATAGATGCTGAAGATGATTTGACAGGAGACGTTACTCCAGGAGACAGGGTCATAATTAACGGGGTTTTAAAATCCAGACAGAGAACCCTGAAAGATGGGAAATCTACTTTTTATGATCTTGTGCTTGAAGCAAATTCGATTGAACACCTGGATAAGGATTATGACGAGCTTGAAATAACCGCAGAAGATGAAGAAAGAATCCTTGAACTTTCCAGGGACCCGGAAATATACAATAAAATTGTTGCTTCTGTTGCCCCTTCAATCTACGGATACGAAGACATTAAAGAAGCCCTTGCCCTTCAATTGTTTTCAGGCGTTGTGAAAAATCTTCCTGACGGAGCCAGAATAAGAGGCGATATCCATGTTATGCTTGTAGGGGACCCTGGAATTGCAAAAAGTCAGCTCCTTCGCTACGTGGTTAAACTCTCTCCAAGGGGGGTCTTTACTTCTGGCCGAAGTGCGTCTGCAAGCGGCTTAACTGCTGCGGCAGTAAAAGACGACATGAACGATGGGAGATGGACGATTGAAGGTGGAGCCCTTGTAATGGCAGATATGGGAGTCGCCGCTGTCGACGAAATGGATAAAATGAAGACTGAGGACAAAAGTGCCCTTCACGAGGCAATGGAACAGCAGACAATAAGCATTGCCAAAGCCGGAATCATTGCTACCCTTAAATCTCGCTGTGCCCTTTTGGGAGCTGCAAATCCGAAATACGGGCGTTTTGATCGCTATGAAGGACTTGCAGAACAGATAAGCATGCCTCCTGCCCTGCTCTCCCGTTTTGATCTTATTTTTGTTTTGCTCGACACCCCAAACCATGTCCAGGACAGCAGAATTGCAAATCATATCCTCCAATCTCATTATGCAGGCGAACTTTTTGAGCAGCGGCAAAAATTACCCGGGTCCCATCTGACTGAAGAGTTCGTTGAAGCCGAACTTGACATTATACAGCCTGCAATTGAAGCTGAAATTATGCGAAAATATGTTGCATATGCAAGGAAAAATGTGTTTCCGGTAATGCAGGAAGATGCCAGGACTCATCTGATAAACTTCTATACCGATCTTCGAAGAACCGGAGAAAGCAAAAATACCCCTGTGCCTGTAACCGCAAGGCAGCTTGAAGCTCTGGTTCGGCTTTCAGAGGCGAGTGCCAGAGTCCGTTTAAGTAATATTGTTACTCTGGAAGATGCAAAAAGGACAATCAGAATCGTCATGAACTGCCTGAAAAATGTGGGCGTTGACCCTGAAACAGGAGTACTTGATGCGGATATACTTGCATCCGGGACAAGCATGAGCCAGAGAAATAAGATAAAAGTCCTGAAGGATATCATTAAAAGTGTAAGCGAAAGGCACCCAGGAGCCAAAGCCCCACTTGAAGAAGTTTATACCGAAGCCTCAGAGCATGGAATAGACAGGGCTCATGCTGAAGAAAATATAAAGAAGATGAAGCAGAGAGGAGATCTTTTATCTCCGGATCAAAAGCATATTAGACTTGTCAATTAATTTAAAGAAAATAACAGGTAGAAATCAGGTGAAATTCAAATCATAAGAAGATTTACCTTTCCAGAATTAAACCGGAGAAATTATGCACATTAATTCTTATGTGCATACGGTTAACCTGTAAATACTAATAGGGCAAAGTATTACTTGGAAGGGAGAATATGTATCTAAAAATTTATAAAAATGGAGAGCATGTTCTTGTTGCAGCCTGCGACAGAGAAGTGCTTGGAAAGAGTCTAAAACACGGAAAAGCTACAATAGAAGTTAATAAAGCCTTTTATGAAGGGGAAAATGTTTCTGAAGAGCAACTTCAAAACGCCCTTGAAGGGGCAACTACTGCAAATCTCTTTGGAGAAAAGACTATCAGGTGTGCTATAAAGTGCAGGCTTATAGATCCGGATTCCGTTATAATGATCGATGGCGTGCCCCATGCTCAGATCTTCAGGGTCTGATCCCAGATTTTAATAGATCCTGAAAAAACAAGCTGCGGCAAAAATTTGCTCGATATAAACGTCGGGACTGGCTATTGACCTGGAATAATATATTTATAAAATATAAATACAGATTGTGATATAGTGACTGAGAATACCGACGAAGCCGGGATCAAAATCTTGACAGAAGAGGAACTGGTCTCCGCAGTTGTGGAAAAACACAAACAATTTCTGGAAAAAGATAAAAAGGAATTTGAAGAGCTTGACACAAGGTTAAGTCAGGTCGAAAAGGAAGTCCAGGATGCAAAGAATTCCAGAATTCAAATTGCGGAAAGGAAAGAAGTCCTGAAGGAAAAAAGGCAGCAGTTTTATCATCAAGTTGAGGCACTGCTCGAAAAAGAGCTTTTTCCAAAACTTGACCAGATAGCTGCCGATAAATTCAAGGAAGATCTTAAAAAACTTAAAAGCCAGATAGAACCGGAAGAAGAAGAAAAACTCAAAAAAGGATTTATTGAAAACCTGCGCGAAAGCTCTCTGGCGAAAGGTATGGATGAGAGTGTTACCCTGCATACGCAGGCCAGGATGGAAGAGGCAAGAAATGCAAACCTTGAATTAAAAGGTTTAATTGAAGCCGAAAAGCAGCTTGAAGTGGATGATGGTAGTAAAGGTGAGGAGATTTCTAAAGGCAGATCTCAGCACAAATGGCTCAGCACAAAAATTAAGGGCCACGAAGAAGCTTTAAATTACTGGGAAAAATTGAAAATATAATGCTTTTTCGAAAAATAATGCGGGTGGTATTACATGGACAACGACGTTTCAACTACAGAAATTGCAACGGCCGACCTTTCAAACCTTAGCGAACGAGAGCTGAAAGGCAAGGTAAACGAGCTCAGGAGCAGGATAGAAAAAAGCGAAAGACAGTTAGCTTCGATTTTTAAGGACCTGAAAATTAACAGGACTGATATCGATGAACTGAAAGAAAAAAGAGACTCTCTGAATCAGCAGGTTAAGGAAAAGGTTGCAAAAGCACAGGAACTGAGAGATCGAAGGGACAATATTAACAAGCAAATTTCGGAATATAAAGGAAAAAGAAGTGATGTAAATTCCAAAACCCAGGAGTTGTTTTCAGGGATTGCCGGGCTCAAGGAACAAAGAGACGAGTGCAATAAACTTTCCCACGGCAGTGTAGAATCTCTCTCCAAAGCATACGAAGCAGAAATTGAAGCTTTCCTTAATAAAGAATTACCCCTTGGCGTGGAAATTAAGATTTTTCAGAAATTAAATGACCTGAGCAAACGCCTTGAAGCTGCAAAAAAAGCAAATGAATTACATGCCCAGATCCAGGAAAGTTATAAAGAGTCTAAAGGAATTCATAAAGAGGGCGATGACTTCCATGAAAAAATCCAGGTCCTATCTGATGAATCTCAGGCCTGCCATCTGGAAATGCTTGAGAATTTCAAATCTGCCGATGAAATTCGCAAAGAAGCAAACATGTATCATGCACAGCTTACGGAAAAAATCGCTAATATAAATTCGATAAAGGAAAAGATTGATCCTCTTAAAACCGGTATTGCCAACAACCGAAAAGAACTGTCTTTATATCTGGACAAATTAAAAGATGTACAGCTTACAAAAGACGAGCACAAAGTAAATCAGAAGCACAGTGATGCTCGCGAAAAACTTCAAAAGAATG
>JBNAKO010000116.1:0-1151 GCA_049706495.1 Methanosarcina sp.
GTAGTGTGGCAGGATGACAGGAACGGCAACTGGGATATCTATATTCTTGACCTCTCCACCAAAAAACAAACTCACACCACTAACAAATCTGACCAGTTAAATCCTGATATTGATGGGAGCAAAGTTGTCTGGGAAGATTTGCGCAATGGAGGCCACGATGTTTATCTGCAGGACCTTACAACTAAAAAACAGACCCGGATAACTACCAGTGGAAAAGCGATCAGGCCTAGAATCCAAGGTAACAGGATAGTGTGGATGGACGGACGAAATGGAGAAAACCTGGAAGGTAATGTCTTGGCTGTTGGCAACTGGGACATCTACATGTACGATATTGCCTCCGCAAAAGAATACCAGATAACATCCAATCAGTCAATGCAGGTGTATCCTGATATCTACAAGGATAGGATTGTATGGCGCGATCAACGGAATATGGGAGAGAACCCGTACGAGCATGTGCAGGTTTACATGTACAATATTTCCACTTCTACAGAAAGCCCGGTAAATTATGGAGAAGGCACTTATTTTGTTCAGAGCCCTCCCATGATATATGAAAACAGAATAGTATGGATGGCAGAAAGTGTAGGTACGAATTACAATATCTACGTGTATAACCTCCTAACTTCGACCTTAATTATGATCGGTTATCCCTATGGTACTGGCTATGATTCTCAACCTGATATCTATGGCGATAAGGTCGTATGGACGCAATGGGCGGAGCCTGGTAACAGTGATATCTATATGTACAATCTTTCCACATCTACTGGAATTCAAATCACCACAAATAAATCGAACCAGGAATACCCTGCTATCTACGGGGACAAAATAGTATGGCAGGATTCTCGCAACGGAAATCAAAATGATGTGTTTAACTACGATATTTATATGGCTACACTCAGCTACTTGCCTGTTGCTTCATTTTCTGCTTCCCCGGTTTCAGGAAAAGCTCCTTTAAAGGTTCAATTTAGTGATAAGAGTACAGGTGCACCAACTTCCTGGAAATGGAGTTTCGGAGATAAAACATACTCTACTCAAAAGAATCCAAAGCATACATACAGTAAACCAGGAAAATACACGGTAAGTTTAACAGTAAAGAATTCAGTAGGCATTAATACAAAAACAGTATCTGGCTATATTGTAGTTAAAAAATAAAT
>JBNAKO010000117.1:0-16355 GCA_049706495.1 Methanosarcina sp.
GGCATGGTTAAGAATCATTGTCTAGGTCAATCCATTTCAGATGCAGGATGGTCAAGCTTCGTAAATAAATTAGAATATAAAGCTGAATGGTTAGGAAAAACAATTCTAAGGATCGGAAAATTTGAGCCTTCTTCAAAGATATGTAATGTTTGAGGTTATCATAATTCATCTCTGACCTTGAAAGATAGGGAATGGGTATGTCCTGATTGCAAAACAAAGCATGATAGAGACATAAATGCTGCAATCAATATCAAAAAATTCTCTCTGCAAGATCAAAATCTAATAGTTATATAATTTGATTTGACACCTGTGGAACGCAGGGGATGGGCTTGTGGACTTGTGAACAGTAGTTCAAGGGATGAAGCAAGAAGCTCCTTCCTCGCCATCAGGCAGGGAGGGGTAGTTCACTTCTTAGATTATTAATTGGCAAAAAGGGTGGAAGAAAAGCTAATGATAAAAATAGTGAAATTTGTCGCAGGAATGCGTTATTTTGTACTCATTCCAGTCATTGGACTCGCTATTGCAACCAGTATTTTGTTTATTAAGGGTGGATTTGATCTTATTCATTTTCTCTTTGATCTTATTTCAGGCATGGGAGTAAAAGATACGGAGGAAAATGTAATTGTCGAGCTTGTGGAAATAGTACATTTGTTTTTAGTAGGGACAGTTCTTTTTCTTACCTCAGTAGGGCTTTATGAGTTATTTATCCATCCACTACCTTTACCTGCCTGGATCAAAACCAACAATATTGAAGAACTGGAACTAAATCTTGTGGGACTTACCATAGTTGTACTTGCTGTAAATTTCTTAAGTGTAATCTTTGAAACCCAGGAAATTAACCTTGCTGTTTATGGTATAGGTTATGCCCTGCCAATTGCAGCCCTGGCATACTTTATGAAAGTCCGTTCGCAAATAAAAGGAAATGAAAACGAGCCTCTTCTGCCTTCTGAGACCCAGGTTTCTCAGAAAAATAACGAAATTGCACAGCGTGACAGTTTTATCGGGTATTATGAAGAAAATAAGTAATGCCAGATTAATAAGAAAATAAATATAAAATAAATCTATAAATATTTAAATACATGCATAAATATGTATATAAACGTGTATTTATATATAAATAATTATATATGTGAAAAATAGATAAATAAATATACAAATAATCAGTTGACTCATTATCTAATAAAAGTTAGTTAACAAATAAATAAATAAATAAATAAATAAGAAATTAGCCAATAAAAACAATTAAAAGAAAAATAAGTTACATCTTGATCCGTATTAGCGTCATTTTTTATAAATCTTTTTTATTATATAAACTTACAAATCAGCAGTAACTTTTTAAAAGATTTTCCAGAAAAATCCAGACTTTTTCAATCGAAGGGATAAAAATTCTCTCTGAAGGGCAGTGAGGATCTTTAATTGTAGGTCCCAAAGAAACCATTTGCATACCTGCAGCTTTCGAACCGATTATCCCGCATTCCAGCCCTGCATGAATAACCTCTACTTTGGGATCAGAACCAAAGCTTTTTTTGTAAACATTCTTACATCTTAAAAGCAATTCGGAATTTAAGTCAGGTTCCCAGGCTGGATATCCGGGATCGTGTTTAATGTTTGCCCCTGCAAGTTTTGCAACTGCATCGATTTTTGATGTGATTTCAGATAGCCCGGACATATTTGAACTTCGCTGGCTTGATACAATCCTTATTTCATTTTCCGCTGTACGTAAGGTCGCCAGATTGTTAGATGTTTCTACAAGCCCTGGGATAATGCCGGACATTCTGTAAACTCCATGGGGGAGTCCAAGGATCAGGCTTATAAATCTTTCTTCAGTCTCAGTCGAGAAAACCTTGATATAAGAGGCTTCTTTGCCTGAATAGTTAAATGAAGAGCTTGGAAAGCTTATTCTTTTATCAACATTTACAAGAGTTAAAACAAGTTCAGGATCGGTATCTTCATATTCCTCTTTAAAACTGGCTAGAATTTCGGAGGCAACTTTTCTGACTCTGTCTTCCATTTCTTTTCGTACTACAATAGATGCTTCTGCGGAATTGGGGATTGCGTTATGAACGCTGCCTCCACTTATCCGGGTTAACCTGAGATTTTCTTTACCTATTTTTTTTCTTAATTCATAAAGCGTGCGAGCTAATAGCTGGATACCATTTGCCCTCTGCCTGTGAATCTGAACCCCTGAATGTCCACCTTCCAGTCCCTCAATAAGGAACCTAAAATACCCAAATTCTGCCTCGTCAATATAATTGAGTTGTTCCCATTCAAGGTCCAGCAATATGGAAGAATTTTGCCCGCCTGCACATCCTGCTATAAAAATTCCTTCTTCTTCCGAGTCAAGGTTCAAGAGCAGTTTTCCCTCAAAAAATCCAGACTCAATCCCCCTTGCTCCTGTCAAACCTGTTTCTTCGTCCACAGTAAAGAGAAGTTCAAGAGGCGGATGTCTGATTTCTCCTCTTTTTCCGGCCTCTGCTAGTGCAAGACCTATTGCAAGCGCAATTCCGTTATCTGCTCCTAAAGTAGTGCCATCGGCATGCAGCCAGTCTCCATCATGAATACATTTTATATTATCCCTGGAAAAATCATGTTTTGAAAGTTTGCATTTTTCACAGACCATATCCATGTGCCCCTGCAGGATAAGTATCGGCGAATTCTCATATCCAGGGGTTGCAGAGGCCTTAATAAGAACATTATTTAATGCATCGGATTTTACTTCAAAGTCTCTTGATCTCCCCCATTCCTGTAACCAGAGAGAGATTTTTTCTTCGTGTTTTGAACATCTCGGAATTTTATTGAGGTCTTTGAAGACCTGGAGAATTTCTTGAGTTTTTGCATGCATTGAAGATCAGCTTATATCCTTTAGGGAATTTGGATAGACTTCATATTTCTCTATTGGCTGGCGACTGAAATTTGATCAGTATCTCATCAGACCACTACTAATATATTAAATTTGAGCAGGCCTGGAATTTTCTTGTTTCTCTGATACATATAAACCGACTAAACCAATATATTGTTAAGTATCGTCATTATGCGCTTGAATATCTGTGATTATATTATTGTCATATAAACCGACTAAACCAATATATTGTTAAGTATCCCTGACTTATATAAGATGCATAATTGTAAGATTCAATTGCAGATATAAAGTTGAATACCAGATTCGGAACAAAAAATTAATCTGAATCCTGAATTCATTTATTTTATTCCCTTTCTCATCAGGCGAGTATAAGATATTAATCGAATTAATTCTATGAATTCTTAAAATAAATTATAGTAGATATTATTAAAGAAAAATAATAGAAATAATAATAGAAATATTATAGAAAAATAATACCAAAAATAATAGAAAAATATGTAGACCAATATGATAGAATAAACTCATTGAAAGAAATCTAATTTAGATAAATTTTTCATTAAGAAACTTTTGTTTTCAAAAAAAACAAAATTGGAAGATTAAAATAGAATCAGAATAGAATCAAAAGGATAAACCCATATTAGTTGAAATTAAGTGAAGTAAGACAAAAATTTGCAAATTAACTCTTTATAAGAGTAATATCTGACAAAAAAAAGCCTAATTAACGTCTAAATTGTTTATATAATTCCAGTCTAAACCTGGAGGCTTATCCCTGAAAGAAAATCTTCTGGAAATCAAAACTGCATTTATGAGTTATTTTAAAGAAAGAGAGGCAGAGATTAACGGTTCTTTGCTTGCAATACTATCCGGGGAAAATCTCCTTTTTCTTGGACCTCCAGGCACTGCCAAAACTCAGCTTGCAAAAAGCATCTGCCAATCCATTGAAGGTGGAAATTTTTTTAATTACCTTTTGACCAGTTTTTCCACTCCTGAAGAGATATTCGGGCCTCTTTCTTTAAAAGCCCTCGAAGAGGACGAATTTCGGCGAAAAATAGACGGCTGCCTCCCAACTGCCCATATTGCTTTACTTGACGAAATTTTCAAGGCGAGCAGTGCTATTTTAAACAGCTTGCTTACGATCCTGAATGAGCATAAATACCATAATGGGAAAGAAATTGTAGACGTTCCTCTTCTTTCGATTTTTGGGGCCTCAAATGAGCTTCCTGAGGAAGATGAAAGTCTAGAGGCCCTTTACGACCGTTTTTTATTCAGATATAGGCTTACATATATTCAGGACGACGAAAATTTTAGAAATCTTCTTTTCAGAAGCTCTGACGATTTTGAACCCTGTAGAGCAATCCCGATTTCAGAAATCTACGTCCTCAGGGAAAAAGCAAACGACCTGTCTGTTGATCGTGATGTCGAAGAGATCGTTACTGAGCTTCGAAAATACCTTCAACTTCAGGAAATTGAGATCTCAGACAGGCGCTGGAAAAAAGTTATCCAGGTTCTCAAAGTTGCTTCTATTAGCAGTGGATTTTCGAAAGTAAACCGAACAATGTTATTGTTGCTTCAGCATATGCTCTGGAACCTGCCCGAAGAAAAAGAAACTATCCGGAAAATAGTTTTCGAACTTGTGGCTTCAGGGGGAATAAATCTTGAAAAACTCAGCCAGGAAGCTGAAGATTTAGAGGTTTCAGTCAGCATCGCTTTGAAAAATGAGCTTCCTGAAAAAGTTGTTTGCGATAGTTGCGGAGAAGAATTTCTCTTAAGGGAGGAAGTAGAAGCGCATCATATCTCTCATCCCAACCACAGTTATACTATCAAAACAGAAAATTCTTCAAGAATCTATCCCTTTGAGAACCTTGTCCGGGAAATAGATTCACTTCACAAAAATACAGGGAAAACAAACACTCTCTCCCAGGCTCAAAAAATCGTCTTTGAACAGGAGCTGGATTCCCTGAGCGAGAAAATAAGGCGCGTAAAATACAGATTTGAAGAAGAAAGGGAACTTCTAAGGCACTTAATGGGAGCAAATATCTGGCTATCAACTCTTGACAGAAACGAAGCTCTCCTTCTGCATGATGCAAGAAGCATCGAGTTATCGGAAATTGAAAATTTTATTTCAAATAGCCAGGCTATGCTTGAAATTCAGATTAAGAAAACTCAGATTAAGCCAGAATCCTCCCAACAGCAGGCTTCAAAAGAAGGGGCTAAAATCCCAGTTGCTGATTCCGGAGGCAATGTTAATAATTTTATGAAGGGAATAGGGTCAAGATTCAGGCTCAAATAAATTTCAGATTCATATAAATGATGGACAGATTTCAGTTTCTTTTATTGTTAGATTCTCCATTATCTCAAATCAAATTAAAAATTAAATGAGATGAAATGAGATGAAATAATATTAATAGAAAAATAAAATAAAATTAACTAAAATAAAACTAAAATTAAAAGAAAATTAAAAGGAAAATCAAAAGAAAATCAGAAATAACAAAATAAAAATACTCTTACTAAAAAACATTAAGATAAACTATTTAAGTAAAATGTAGAAGTATTAAAAAATATTAAAACAAAAAATACTCAGACAGGGAAGAGGGTGGTAATATGGCAGGTTCCGGGAATTTTTTGAGGAATTCGAATGCGGCCCTGCGTGATGACTTTCTTCTCTTTTCGAAAAACAAACTTCTGCATGATTCTCTTGTCCTTCAAAAGCAGACAACTTCTCTTCTCCAGAAAGAATTAAGGAGCACAATAGCTTTTCCAAGGGCTATTCCTCGCCCATTAAGAGAAAAAATAGCTGAAGTAGTGGCTTTTGAGTTGCTTTCCGGACAGGCTTATGAAATCAAGGATTCTGGAAAGTTTATTGAGGGTTTTGGAGCTTTTTATCCTGTTTTGCTTACCTTAAAAAATTCTCGAATCTGGCCAAAACTTCAAAAAATTGCAAAAAAAAGTAGAGGAGCAGGGATTGCAGGCTTGAAAAGCCTGCTTCCTTTAATTTATAGCCTTCTTGAACGTTATTTAAGTTTTCCGGATGAAATTTCAGGTTCAGAATTCATAAATGAGCTGGATTCAGGAATGGCTGTTATTTTCGGACAATTCCAGGAGATTTTACGCGAAACCCTTCTGATCTGGGGTAATAATCCTTATGGAGAGAATTCGTATGCAAATATTCCAGAAATAAAGAACTCTCAAAATCCCAGGAATCCTGAAGATCCTGAGATGCAGGCCTTTCAGGAAACTATCCTGAATTTTATGCAAAAAGATGGGTACCAGGCTTTTATGGAAGAAATAATGAAAAACATATATCAGAAAATGAGTGAGTTTATTTCTGAGATGGAAGATAACCTGGAACTTTTTGATGTACTTGCTCTGCTCTTTCCAGGCAGAAACTGGAGTTATTCTATAAAAGAACTTAAAAAGGAGCCTTTTTATCTACAGCTTAAACTGCTAAAGCGCTATTCGACTTTTTTTGAGAAAAACCCTGATTTGCGAAGAATCATAGATTTTATTGGCAGGCAGGAATTTGAGCCCCCAGCAAATAGGATACGTCTCTCCCCCTTTGGGAAAAACAGGATACAAACTGTACGTTTTTCAGATTCTATTAATAATCTGCTCCCAATGGAAGCTGCAAAGCTTCTTAATCCTGCCTTAAAGCGAAAATTTTATGCGGATATGCTTGAAGGAAAACTTTTAAGTTACCAGTTGCTTGGTAAGCATTATGCAGGCCCGCCGCGCCTGAAACCAAAAGGGCCTATGATCGTACTTGTAGATACATCAGGCTCCATGCACGGAGCTCCTCAAACGCTTGCTAAATCCGCAGTCCTTGCCATGGCAAAAAGAATACTTTCCCAGCACAGGGATATGAAAGTAATCCTTTTTGCCTCTACAAGCCAGCACCTTGAAATCGAACTGACAGGTAAAAGAAAAATGTCTGAAAAATTTCTGAATTTCCTGCTTTATACCTTTGGAGGCGGGACGGATTTTAATACCGCGCTTGCTTCAGGCCTCAAATCCCTTAAAGAGAAAGATTTCCAGGGTGCAGATCTTCTTTTTATAACCGATGGAAAATCCGAAATTTCAGATGAACTTGTGCTGGCTCGCTGGCGGGAGGCAAAAAAGAAATTTAATGCAAAAGTCTACTCACTAATCGTTGGCGGCAGTAGGGCAAGCGGACTTTCAGGCATCTCGGATTACACATACTTTGTAGAAACTGAGATAAATTCCGATAATAGTGAGGGTTTTGTAAGGTTAATAGAAGCAGAGAAAAAAGAAACAATGTAACAATGTAACAAAATCCTCAAAATAAATCTTCAAATAAATTCTCAAAAAATCTTCAAAATAATCCTTAAAGCAAATTCCTAAAATAAACTTAATAATTAATAAATATACTCTTTAATTAATTAAAACACTAATTAAATTAAAATGTTGTTTTTAATTAAAATATTATTCTAAATTAAAATATTGCCTTCATCTAGATACTGACTTTATTTAAATATTAACTTTATTATTATGTTGGTTTAATTCTAAAATAAACTAATTCTCCTCCTTTTTAAATAATATTAATTTTTCAAATAATAATAATAATAATAATAATAATAATAATAATAATCATAGTTAAACGATAGCTTTAGCAGCTATTATCTTTTACCTACTTTTGGTTCGTAAAAATGTATATGAAAAAATTTATTAAGAGCTTGAATTATATCTAAAGTAGAAATTTGATACAGTATGAAAAACGAGGAGGAACCAGGATATGACGTGGGTATTTAAGGAGTATTCGGATCTGCCTTTAAAATTTGAAAAAAAGTCTTACGAGCTGGCTCTATTAGAAAGGGAATGCCGCAAAATAAAAAATGAACTTTACAGGCGAAGGAATGCTCACGAGCTTGTGGATAGTAGCCTTATTGAAACAATTGAAGATCTCAATTCCAGAATAATCCAGGAACAAATAAGCCTTGTAAAAAGGCAGGAACACATAAGGGAGATTCTGGAGGAATTCAATTCGCATCTTGATGAGATGGATTTGGAAGATTTTCACTCTACATTAAAAAAGACGTAAAAAATGAGGTCTTAAAAAATTAGATTATTCATATAAAACTGGATCTGAGATTCTCAGCAAAAATTCTTGGCAAAATAATATTTATTCTATTTTTTCTATTAACTTATATTTTTATATCTTATTTTCCTAAATAAAATAGAATTTTGACTTATGTTTTAAAATTAAGCTTTGATTCTAACTTTTATTTGCCCAAAATTGCGCAAGAATTTGCATCTAATTCTCTAAAACGGTATCTATAACGGGAAACTATTTTATCCGAAAAGCATGTATTTATTCACGAATAATTTGCAAATCTTTTAAGATAAATTAAGATAAATATATTGGGAGATCTACAATGGGAAGCCAGGAACTTATTGAAGACCAGCAGCAAATAGAAGAAATCCTCTCAGCCTCTAAATTTCTCCATGTTGCCTTATCGGACGGAGACACCCCTTACATCATTCCAATGTCTTTTGGCTATCGTGATAATGTGATATATCTGCATGGTTCTAAACGAGGGAAGAAAATCGATATCCTTAAAAAGAACTGCAAGGTCTGTTTTGAAGCTGTACTTGAGGGTGAAGTTATCCCCACAGAAGATATTTGTAAATATGATGTGCGATATAAAAGCGTAATCGGAGAAGGTCAGGCTCAAATTGTGGAAGATTATAATGAAAAGGTAAAAGGGCTTACCATTTTATCTGAACATTATGGAAAAACAGGGCCTTTTAATTTTGAAGAATCAAAAGTTAATGCGGCCTCCATAATTATAATTGATGTCCTGAGAATGACCGGAAAGCAGCACGGATTTTAAGTGAATTTCTAAAACCTACTTAAAAATAATTATTTTTTCATTTTTATTCTTGTTTTTATTTTTTTCTGTTTTTTAATTAGGATCTTATTTGCTCTATTTTATTCGCCTTTTTCTTACTTTCCTTACTTTATCTACTTCTTTTGTTTATTTAGTTTTCATTTATTTAACTTTCAATCTGTCTATATGCTTTAATATTAATGAAATTTGCATTAAAGGGAAGTTTAAGCTACAAAATATACTAAAACACTTAATAAAAGCCTGATTAAGGAGAAAACAATAGAAATCATCGAGAAAGCTATCAAATAAACATTTAATGCCAGAACAATTTTAAAAAAATACGAGATATCGGCATTTAGAATCAGGACAACAAGATTTATCAGTAAAATAAAAGTAAAAATAGTAACCAGACCCCTTCCTGCCCCTTTTAGATCCTGATTACTTAAAGCCATATGAGACGAAATCCCAATTGCAGAAATAAAATAAACCCAGAAATTAAGGGACATTATATTTTCCTGCGAAAAAATGCTTTTAAAAAGCTTAACTGTCAGCTCAAAAATATTCATCAAAACGTATGGATTTAACTGGCCAGAGCCAAGAGATAAATAATTTGTAAAGTTCTCAAAGGAGCCTGGAAGAAATATATACATGCCGAGGACCAGAGCTGCTGTTCCGCTGAATATGGGGCCCATGCCTATGAAAAAATTTCCTATATTCTGGTAGAGGCTCTTCTGGTTCCAGCTGTGTTTAACATATCCTAAAACTCCATTCCTGGCTCTTAAATCAAGGAGTTTGAACCCATGGATTTTATGTCTAAATAGATAGCACATGAACAAATGCCCAAATTCATGCACAGGGGTGCCTATCCAGGCGGTCAGCATTATTCCTTTCCTGCCAAAAACTCTCTGGACAAAGAAATCGGCTTTATTTTCGATTAAGCCAAGTATGATACCTATAATGATTAAAGAACCTGTAATGTAAATAGTTTCAAACAACGTTAATCGAAAAATAACAAATAGTAAGTTTTCCAATATTTAATTCCTCAATTTCTATTGGTGTAATAGAAATATGAAAGTTCTGCATAAATACGAAAAAATCTGAATTCAAATTATTATAAATTAATCCAAAAAATTAAACGCTTTCCGTTTTAAAAATTTATAAATAGAAGTTATAAGTGATGTTATTCAGCAAATTTCGATATTGCTTTGACTTACAGGTTCAAACCAGACAGGAGTTTTGTCCTCAGGATCACAATTGTAGTTTATAGTAATTTCTTCGTCTTTTCTAATGTCTCGAATACAGATGTACCTTAAAGAGTTTTTCTTAAAATCTTTTTCATATTTTGCATTCGGAGTATACGAATGGTTATAAAGAGACCCATATCCCAGAGCAATTGCCGCTTTTTTTGAATCCGGGCCCCATGCAAAGTAGTAATTATAAAGTTCTGTAAGCTCTAGAACATCAACCTCTTTAGCAGGTAAGACTATGACAGGACAGGTTTCTATTACTTCACCTTTTTTAAAATTCCTCTGGGCAAATACACCCCTGCCTTTTCCAGGGGACTCTTTAACATTCAACATTAACATGTGGTCACTTTCCTGTAAAATATTAAAATCAGGACTGAACTTTTTTTTTATTTTGAGCAGGCAAATAATTTATAACTTTCGCTTGCAAAAATTTTAGAAATGTTGCCTTAATGCAGTTTAAAATGATTACATATTATAAATTACACATTATATATTAAATGTTATATTTATATTTAAATTAAAATTTATATTAAATTCAAATTTATATTTAGATTTTTAAGGTAAATATAACGAAGAGGATAAAATATAAAGAGTGATTATTAAAGAGTGATTATTAAAAAGTAGTTATTAAAAGTAATCATAACTGATTATAATCGAAATTTTTTAAATATCATTATATAAAAATCATAATGTAAAAATTATTATCCATACTACGTTTATTCCCTTATTATCCCGTTTTTTATTATTCCGTTTTTGTTATTCGGCTTTTGTTATTCAATTTATAGTTAATGCGCTTTCCTTGTATCTTCAAGTAACTCAGGAGTT
This sequence comes from Methanosarcina sp., assembly GCA_049706495.1. Classification (GTDB taxonomy): domain Archaea; phylum Halobacteriota; class Methanosarcinia; order Methanosarcinales; family Methanosarcinaceae; genus Methanosarcina. The sequence continues at coordinate 10,779 of JBNAKO010000117.1, forward strand.
TTTACATTTATAGATTCCTTACTAATATCATGTCGCTTTTCTATATTTCCGAAGATATTTGCTCTTCCAGAATATCTAAAATAGCCAAGCCCAATTAGGAAAAGTGGATATACGATTTTCCAGCTAAAACCCGAAGCCAGAAAACTCAGTGATAAAAATGCAAAAATCGAGATCATCCATTTATGCCATTTCGTTTCAGTTTTCAAATAGGCAATTATAACGAAACTGCACAGGAAGATGAAATTCTGATTTACTAGCAGCATTAGAGCTGTAACAGGCAATTTGAAAAGGTAGCTTCCTGTAATCAGGAAAATTGAAAGGATATAAAGAGTGGTCAGGCTAATTACAGGAATATTTCTTTTTGAAAGCTTCCCGAAAACTTCAGGGAAAACCCCGGTCCTGCTTCCTGCATAAATAAGCCGGCTTGCTGTAAAGTTCCAGGAACAGGCGTTTGCTGCAATTACTATTATAATAAGCCAGATAAGGAAATTCCCTCCCGGGGTCAGGAAGACCAGGCCCGACAGGCCAGCAGCTCCTTTCAGGGAAACTCCTGCAGTACTGGCTCCCACACTTATCAGGGCAAGCAGGATATAGATTGCTGCAACAAGAACAAAACTCAGCCAGTAAAGCCTTGGCACATTTTTTTCAGGCTCTTTCATTTCTCCAAGAGAAAAAGAAAGGTTCTCCCATCCGAGAAAAGCCCAGAAAAGAAGGGCGGTCACATTCCAGACCGCTTTTGGAGCTATACTGACATTGTTTATATTTCCATTCAAAGCTTCACTGGCAATTTTCAGTCCCGAACCTAAAAAATCAAGATTAAAGACAATAAGCAGGCTTAATAATACAAATAGTACTGCCAGAGCCAGATAATTAATGAATGTAATAACTCTTATTCCGAACAGGTTTGAAACAAACATAAGAGTTGCAAGCAAAAGTGCAAAAACAGTTACTCCTGACTCTGAAAGGGGAACAATCTGGCTTATGTATTCACTGCCGATATAAGCAATAGTAGGAAGCCCGAAAAGAAAAGAGCCGCTCACAAGATAGGAAACCGAATACCTCCCCCAAGGCCCAACTGCTTTTTCGGCATAGCCTGTAACGCCTGAACTTGAAGGGAATTTAAGGCCGAGCTTTGAGCAGATCTGAATCCTTGGAAGTGTAATAAAAACTATAAGAAGCCAGCCAAGGATTACTTCATGGGCATTTGCCACTCCAAGCACAAGGCCAGGCAATGAAAGGATGCCTGTCCCTATAAGCATACAGATAGCAAGTCCTATGCCTTTTCTGAGAGTGATCGTTTTCCTGAGTTCGGCCATTTTTATTCCTATATTAAGAAATGTTTTTGAAAAAGGTGCCTCAATTTATTCAATTTGTTTTCTTTTTCATTTCTTATTTTAATTTTAGTTTTAGTTTTAATTTTTGTTTCTATCTATTTTTATTTATCCTTATTCATCTTTATTCATTCTTATTCATTTTTATTCATCTTTATTTATTTTTTTATATTTTTTATATTTTTTATTATTTTAATTATTTTAATTATTTTAATTATCTTAATTATCCTATTTTTATTTTTAATCATAGCTCATCTTTATTTAGCTGCATTTACATTTAATTTGACTACTGTTACTGTTATTGATTATTATTTGACTTCTATTTGACTTCTATTTGATTTCTATTTATTTTTATTTAATTTTTAATTTAGATTTAATTTAACTTTAGACCTCAATTTTTTCCAGACAAATAAGTTCTTCCGCATATGGAAGATTTTCTTTCATCCAGGAACAGAATTCTCTCCATTCATCGAGCTTATGGTTTCTGCGCTGGAAATAAATATTCCTGAGTTCGGCATAATTCGTTACCACTGTTCTTTTTTGCAGGTAGGCGCTTGGAAGATCCTGAATAAGTTCTCTAAAAACTGCTTTTCTGTATGCATTATCTTCTTCGCTGTCTCCTTTGCGGGTTTTATAGGCTTCGATGAGGCTGTTCAGATGTCGGATCTGGGCAATCCTGTAATCTGTCAGGGTATCAAAGGAAAAATCATGAGGAGCAAGATCCCTGCTGGTCAGCTTGTGCATGGTTGAACAGGAATTTTTTTCTGCGAATTTATATGTGTCGAATTCTTTCCACCAGTAAAGAGGAGCTGTAAGATCAAAGCATACAGTGATAAAGCGTAAAAATTTGCCGTGTTCAGTCCCTGCAAGGGTCAGGCGCTGAGCCAGGCTAAGATCTTTTTCGCCGAGTATGCAGTTTCCTGCCTGATCAGGTCCGCTGCTGTCCATAAGGTGCCAGGAGTTCATCGGATTTCGCATTCCAAGAATCGCGTAGTAAATATTGTATGTGCCGTGTAATTTTATTTCAATCATTAAAGTCCCTCTAACTGTCTGTTAGTTCAGATTTGTGATCTAATTTATCTGATTTGTAATCTAGAGCAGTAAAATCTAAATGTATAATAAGAAAGTAAAGAAGTAGATACTGTTATAATAAGGTTTAAGATTAAACCTTTCATCCGTAATAACTCATAATTTATTTTAATCATTTGCTATGTGTGAAATTTACTTTTTATTCAGAAATTTCTTAGAGTTAATTTGATTTCATCATATCGGGACATAAATTATTTTTAAGTAGGCAATAATAGAATCAGCAGGATAAACAATACTATTAAGTTAAAAATATAGGAGAAGTAATCAGGAAGGGCTTTTTTTTAATCCAGGCTTTTCCTTAAGATGCCTCTTGAAAGGTAACGTATATTTAGTGTAAAAGACGGAGTAATAAATTAAATTAATAATTATCCCGTTTTAAAAAATTGCTTTAAACACAGAGTTTTTCAAATAAAATACTTAATACACTTGAAAATGCCCTTTTTATATCTTTTGTGCTATAATGCTAACTTAAATAAAATAAAAATTAAATTTAAAGTAAAAATAAAGCCTTTTTCCCAATTAAAAATATAATAACCTGAGCTAATAAATAACATAAATAAAATAATCTAATCCAGATTAAATTAAAATAAACTGCAAACGAGCTAATATAACACAAATAATCTAAAACAAGTAATCTAAAATAAATAATATAAAATAAAATGAAATAAAATATTTTAGAAATGACCCCCACTGACCCTATTTACATTGCTATACTTGTAATTACAGGCGCTTTTACAGGTACTGTTTCAGGCCTTCTTGGAGTAGGAGGGGGCTTTATAATGACTCCTGTCCAGTACTGGCTCCTACAGGAAACCGGACTGGAACCTGATATAGCTATGCGGGTTGCGCTTGGCACAAGCCTGTTTGTTGTTTTTATAAATGCCATCAGTGTTTCTTTTAATTATCAGCAAAGAAAAGCTGTACTCTGGAAACAGGCAAAAATCATGGGAATTTCTGGGTTTTTTTCCAGCTTTGCAGGGGCAGAAGTTGCTTCCCATCTCTCTGCTAATGTTTTGAGCACTATTTTTGGAATTGTAGTCATAATTGGAGCGGTCAGGACTTATATGACCCCTGCTCTGACTCAAAAAAAGGAAATCAGCTCTAATCCTGTCCATTACATTATTGCCGGTATACTGATAGGTTTTTTTTCAGGCCTGCTCGGGATTGGAGGAGGAGTACTTGGGATTCCGATAATGCTGATTTTTTTGCATTTTGATATAAGGAAAGCAATAGGGACTTCGGCTGCAGTTATACTTTTTACTTCTTTTGGAGGCTCAATGGGATACATAATTAATGGATGGGGAAATCCTGAACTTCCCCCTTTTTCCCTCGGGTACATCAATCTTCTGGACTGGATTTTACTTGCAGTCCCTGGATTTCTCACAGCAAAAAAAGGAGTTGAACTTGCTCATATAGTAAACCCTGAGCATCTGAAACATCTCTTTGTCCTTTTGATGGTTTATGTAGGGCTGGAAATGATAGGAATTGTTTAAACAAGTATAAATCTATTAAATCAAATTGAATTTAAATAAATTCTAAAAATTTTTTAGATGGTAGAATGCAGCTGAGACTCTTTAAAATTGATTCTCCCAACGCAAATTCAATTATGTTCTCATTAAGATCCTGTTAATTCCAAGCTCATCAGGCGCTTTCAATAGCCTTTACAGGGTCAAGTTTTGCAGCTTTTCTGGCAGGATAAATCCCTGAGATTATATTGATTACAAAAGCAAAAAAGGCAGCATAAAGGAAATTAATCGGTTCGACCTCAAGCGGCAAAGTTTGCAGCCCGAAATACATTTCCTGCGGGACCTCAATTTTATAACTCTGAAGCGCAATGGTTGCAATGTATCCGAGAATTGTGCCGAATAAAAGCCCGATTGTCCCTAGAATAACTGACTGGAAAAGGAAAACAGCCATTATACTTCTCTGAGAAGCCCCCATGGCTTTCAGGATCCCTATCTCTCTTTTTCTTTGCGCAACAATGGTGATAAGGGTGTTTGCAATTCCAAAACCTGCAATTCCATAGATCAGCAAATAAAAAATATTTACTAAAACCCTCTGAGTATCAAGCAAATTAAGAACTTCAGCATTTGCTTCTATCCAGCTAACTGCATTAAGCCCGGTCTCATTTTCAATAGAGCTCGCAATAACATCTGCCTGATAAGGGTCTGTAACTCTAACTCCTATTGTACTTACAACTCCGGGTTCGTTGAAAAAATCCTGGACTGAATCCAGCCTGGAATAAGCCAGAACTTCATCGGCTTCAGTCCCTGTATGTACAAGTCCGACAACCTTAAAAGAAGTGTCTTGCGATTCCGGAAAAACAGCATTTACCCTGTCCCCTACTTCAACCTCAAGATTTTCTGCAAGCATGTCCCCAAGCAAAATTCCATGTCTTGTGTGCACAAGCTGGGAGAGATTTCCTTCAACGACATCTTCACTTATCCGCATGACCTGATCTTCGGCTTCAGGCTCAATACCTTGCAGGGATATTCCCTCTGCATTATCCCGATACTCCAGTGCAGCCTGGCCCAGATATTTCGGAGATACGGCTACAACTCCTTCTTTTTCCAGGACCCGGCTTGAAATGTATCTGTAAAGATGAATAAAATCCCCATCAGCTTCAGGGTCAGCAGGGTTGATTATAATATGAGGGCTATTTTCTATACTTGACTGCACGAGCTCTGTTTGAAAACCAGAGAGCATAGCCATCATTACAGTGATTACGGCTACAGCCAGGGAAACTGCCAGGAGAGCAAAAAAAGTTTGCCTTCTTCTGGATAATACCTGCCTTATAGCAATTTTCAGTTCATACATTCGGACAAACTCCAGACCTGGCAAGATAAAGGGATGATTTTAGGTAATTATTTATCAGGAAAATTTTGAATTAAAGAATATTAAACGTGCTAACCTATAGGTTTTAGGCTACTTGTGTAGTTAGGACTTATTTAAGATATAATTTAGATTTCAGTTTTGTTTTATATGATCACGATTTAAGCTATTGGGCTTCGATAAGTTTTTACTTAATCTTATTTTATACTTCTTATCTTTAGTTTTGTATGTTAAGGAAGAGTCATTTTATTAATTTAAATTCAAATGTGATAGAGACTTGGAAATTGAGAAGTCTATTAATGAGCCCATCCCAAAACTCAAAATT